>CAZJOU010000026.1:0-16454 GCA_964547685.1 uncultured Treponema sp.
TAGGTTTCCTATGCAGCCTGCACCGTGCAAAGCAAAAACGGCTTTCCGCGAGAGCGCAGACAATTTTTAATAGCTTAAAAACTTATATTTTTACCATTTACGTTATGAAAAATTATACTTTGCAAAATGCACAAAAGTCTATACACATTGTAATTTTTACTGGCGGTTTTTACCCAAAGCCTTGGGTTACAGAAAACTATTGGAAAAATTCTAAAAAAATTGATTTTGTAATTGCCGCAGATTCTGGGCTTGATGTTTGTCTTGAATATCAAAGATATTATTCAGGAAAAATTGATTTTTCGCCAAACAAAATTTTAGGTGATTTTGATAGCATTTCTTCAAAGTCGCTTCTTTCTAATTTTAGTCAAAGTATTGTAGAAACTTTTGTTCGCGACAAAGATTTTACCGACACAGAAATTGCGTTGCGCGCAGCATATAGTTTTGCAAAAGAATCTAATTCAAAGCCATTTATTACATTGGTTGGTGGTGACGGTAGGCGAGTTGACCACTTTTTAAATATTTTAAATACTTTTCGTTCTTCTTTTTTTCCAAACGTTTGGCTTTGCTCTGTACAACAAATTTATTTGTTAGATAAAAATTGCGAATATTTTTTAAGTGGCTTAAAACTAGAAGACAATATTTCTTTTGCAAATATTTTTGGAAAAGGCGCAAAAATAACTTCAAAAGGACTTTTGTGGGAATCAAAACTTTTTAAAGATAAATATATGCCAAGCGTAAGCAATAGAATTTCGCCAGAATATTGCAAAGAAAGTAAACCTATTTATATAAAACCCAATGCCTTAGGTTTTTTATTGATTTGCCCCTTTAATGTTACGGTAAAAAAATAAATGCTGGGTCAAATATCGAGTTTTAGTACAAACCAATAAAAATTGTCTGTGCGGCACCGAAGGTCGCCGTAGGCAGCACAGACAATTTTGATGAATCAATTAAAACTCGACATTTGGCCTAACTTACATTCCGTTAGAAAGAATTAGCGTTGTGCTAAACATAAACATAAAAAAAACACCAACTAAGAGCGAAAAAATCATAAAAATAAGATTTAATGCGTAATAAAGTCTTTTGTTTTCTTTTTTTATTATGCACAAAACAGATTCAATAATTCCTGCAAAACTTATAAAAATTAGTCCAGCCGCAACCATAACGGCAGTGTTCAATATTATTGTTTGGCTAGAATCTAAAAAAAGTTGATAATTCCCTATTACATAAAAAAAAGTTAAAACTAATAAAAACAAAAAAAGGAAAAAAACAGTTTTTCTTGTAAGCCTAAATAAAAGAGAAAGTGAAATTTTTTCCGATTGATTCTGTCTTGTTTTTCTCACAAACCCTAGTTATACTAAAAAAAAAGTTTTTTTTAAAGTTACTTATATTGAGGAAGTATGAAAAAGTTTTTAAAAAAGTTGCTTATATGTTTTTTTATTCTTGTAATTTTTGGTGCTGCAATATTTTTTATTGGTTGGTCGCAACTTAGAATAAAACCTGATTGTATTGGCGTTTTAAAATCTAAAACTGGCGGAGTTTTAAGCGAAGCAATTTATCCGGGAAAATTTTCTTGGCGATGGGAATTTTTACTTCCTACAAATGCAAAACTTACTTCTTTTGAACTAAAATCTTACGAAATAAATAAATCTGTTCAAGGAAAACTGCCTTCTGGCGAAGTTTATGCAGAAATATTAAAAACTAATGTTGATTTTTCTTATAATTTTGAATTTGATTTTTCTGTTTCTGTTCAAGCAGATAAAATTACAAAACTTTTTTCCGAACTTGTTATTTCGGATCAACAAAGTTTAGAAAAATATATAGAAAAACAATGCGATACAGCAGCAAAACTTCTTGCATCTGAAATTATAAAAAAACTAGAAGCAAATCCACTTTATAATCCAGATATTCTTACTTACGAAGATCTAAAAACTTTTATTGATTTTGATAAAAAATTTCAAGATATTCAGTTTAATGAAATTATTTTAAAAAACTGCAAATATCCAGATTTTGCCCTTTATAATAGCGCGCGCTCTGCTTATCTTTTGCAGCTTGGAAAAGGAATTTAAAATATGAAAAGATTATATGCAATTCGCGGTGCTGCTTGCGCTAAAAATACAAAAGAATCTATTACAGAAGCAACTGTAAAAATGTGTTCACAAATTTTTACAGAAAATAACGTTAATTCTAACGATATTGTTTCTATCGAATTTACTCTTACAAAAGATTTAAACAAAGAAAATCCGTGCGCTGCGTTGCGCCGTAATTACAAAGGAATAGATGTTTCTAAAGCACCTTTATTTTGTAGTCAAGAAGCGTACATAAAAGGTGGACTAAAAAAAGTTGTAAGAGTTCTTCTTACAGTTTACTTAGAAGAAAATGTAGAAATTCATAATATTTATATTAACGGCGCAGAATGTCTTCGCCCAGATTTTATAAAAAAATAAAAAAAAAAGTCTTTTTTGCTATTGACCATTTTTTTTTGTTCGTATATAGTATTAAACACGTTACACAAAATGTAATGCTGCCTTAGCTCAGCTGGTAGAGCACGTGATTTGTAATCTCGGGGTCGTGGGTCCAAATCCTACAGGCAGCTTTTTTTAGGGAAGTTGGCACAGTGGGACTGCGGGAGACTGTAAATCTCTTGGGCAACCAGATGGGGTTCGATTCCCTGACTTCCCAAAACGAGTAAGACAAGCTTGCTCGTTTTTTTTTGTTTAAAAACGTAAAAATCCCTATTAATTTGACAAATATTCCTATATTATTTAAATTCTAAGATAGGTTAGATTAACTTATAAAAAAATAAGGGAAAAATATAGTTTGAAAGTAAAATTTTTTGGTGTGCGCGGTTCTTTACCAACGCCTTTAACTCCGCAACAAATTCAAAATAAAATAACTGCTGTAATACAGCGAATTTCTGCAAAAGATTTGGAATCATCGGATTCTCGCGAAAAATTTATTTCAAATCTTCCGTCTTGGCTAAATGGTTCTGTAGGCGGAAATACTCCTTGTGTTGAAATAAAAACTGATAATAACGATGTTTTTGTTCTTGACGCAGGAACTGGACTTCGTGTTTTAGGCAAATCTTCGGAAATTGCAAATTGCAAACATTTTTATATGTTTTTTTCTCATTTCCATTGGGATCATATTCAAGGATTGCCTTTTTTTGAGCCACTTTATAATAATTCGGTAAAAATTGATGTTTATTCTACAGTAGAAAATGCAGAACAAAATCTTAAAGAACAGCAAAAAAGTCCTTTTTTTCCAGTTGATTTTGAATCTGTTTCAAATAAATTTAATTTTCATACAATAAAAGATTCTGAATCATTTTTGGTTTGTGGCGTTCAAGTTGCTGCTTGTGAAATGTCGCACCCAGGCGGTTCAACTGCGTATTCTTTTTTACAAAATGGAAAAAAAATAGTTTATGCAACAGATGTTGAACTTTCGCAAGACGATTTTGTTTTTTCAAAAACTAGAGAAACTGTTTTTAATAACGCAGATATTTTAATTATAGATTCGCAATACACAGTAGAAGATTCTGTAAAAAAACAACATTGGGGACATTCTGCTTTTTGTTATGCTGTTGATTTTGCAGTTCATTGGAATGCAAAAAATCTATATCTTTTTCATCATGAACCAGATTATGACGATAAAAAACTAAATTCTATTCTTGAATCTGCGCGTTGGTATGCAAAATTTGCTTGTAAGTCGGAACTAAAAGTTTATTTAGCAGCAGAAAGTCAGGAGATTGCGTTATGAAAGTAAAAAAAGTTTTAGTTTCCGTAATTTGCTCTATTTTAGTTTTATTCGTTTTTTTTTCTGTTCTACAAGTTATGCCAGCTACTTCCGAAAAATCGCAAATTCAAGAAAGAGTAGAAGTGCCTTCTGGAATGTCTGTTCGAAACATTTCTAAAGTCTTAAAGCAAAAAAAACTTATTCGCAACAGTTTTTATTTTTACGCTTGCGCAAGAAGTTCGCTTTTAAGAAAGTTTGTTGCCGGCTCTTCTGAACCATTTTATTTAAAGAGCGGAGTTTATCAAATTTCAAGTTCAATGTCGTATTCAGAAATTTTTAAAATCCTTTCGTCTGGAAAGCAAGAATATATAAAAGTTTCTTTTCCAGAAGGACTTACAATTTCTAAAATTGCGCAAAAATTGGAATCTTCTGGTGTTTGTTCAAAAGAAGAATTTACGGCTGCCACAAAAGATGCAGAACTTCTTTCTGAATATAATATAAAAGGAACTTCTTTTGAAGGATTTCTTTTTCCAGATACTTATTTTTTTACGCCAATGATGAAGGGAAATGCCGTTGTACGCCTTATGGCCGACAATTTTTTTGAAAAAATAAAATCTGTAAAAAACGCTTCATCTCTTTCTTCCGAAAAACTTTATGAAAGCGTAATTCTTGCTTCTATTGTAGAACGCGAATATCGCATTGATAAAGAAGCACCGCTAATTGCAAGCGTTTTTAAAAATCGACTAAATCATAATATTGGTCTTTATTCTTGCGCAACAATTGAATATATAATTACAGAAATTCAAGGTAAACCGCATCCAGACGTAATAACGTACGAAGATCTTGCTATAGATAGTCCATACAATACATACAAGTGGGCAGGGCTAACACCTTCGCCAATTTCTAATCCTGGACTTATTGCTTTAGATGCAGCAATTAATCCTGCAAATACAGATTATTATTTCTTTCGCCTTGTAGACGCAAATGCAGGTCGGCATGTTTTTTCTAAAGATTTTTCTACTCACATAAGCGAAGGATATACTTATAGCACAAAAAAGTCTGGAAATTAAAAAATGGCAGGATTTATTTCGCAAAAAACTATTGATAATGTAATAAACGGCGCAGATATAGTTTCGGTTATTGGCGAATATACAAAACTGGAATCGCGCGGAAATAATGATTTTTGGGGGTGTTGTCCTTTTCATGGCGAAAAAACTGCATCTTTTCATGTGGATAGCGACAAAAAGTTTTATCATTGTTTTGGTTGTGGCGCTGGTGGAAACGTTATAAAATTTGTAGAAGAGCAAGAAAAACTTTCTTTTCCAGAAGCGGTTGAACAACTTGCGCGAAAATTTAATATTCCAATTGAATATCAGTCTGGTTATGAAAATAAGCCAGATCCAGCGGCAAAACTTCGCGAAGAATATATTGAACTTTATGAACGAACAGCCTCGATGTTTCATTATTTGTTAATGGAAACAGAACAAGGAAAACCTGCGTTAAAATATATTACAGAGCGCGGGCTTACTATAGAAACTTTGAATAAATTTAAAATTGGATATTCGCCAGCGGATAGAACTTGGCTAAAAAAATTTCTTTTAAAAAAGAATTTTAGCAAAGATTTTCTTGAAAAATCGGGACTTTTTAGCAAAAAGTATCCAGATGTTGCTTTTTTTTCTAATAGACTTATGTTTCCAATATTTAACCGACAAGGACAAGTTGTAGCTTTAGGTGGTCGTCAATTAGATAAAAATCCAAACAGTCCAAAATATTTAAATAGCGGAGATTTAATCCAATATAAAAAAGGCGAAACTTTATATGCTTTTAATTTTGCAAAAAAATCTATAAAAGAAAATAAAAAAGTTATTTTTTGCGAAGGATATATGGACTGCATTGCTTATCATCAGTGTAAAATAGAATTTGCGGTTGCTCCGCTAGGAACGTCGCTTACAGAAGACCAAATAAAGATTGTGCGTCCATTTGTAGACGAAGTTCTGCTTTCTTTTGATGCTGACGGAGCGGGGCAAAAAGCAACTTTGCGTGCAATTCTAATGGTTCGAAAAGCAGGTCTTTCTTGCAGAATTATAAAAATCGAAGGTGGAAAAGACCCTGCAGAATTAATGCAAAATTTTGGCGAAAAAATCTTGACAAATGCTGTTTCTAATGCTATCTTAGATAGCGACTTTTTACTATCTAGACTAGGGCGATTGTATCCTGTTGATACTCCAGAAGGAAAAACTCAGGCGGCGCTTGAATATTTTCCTTATTTGGATTCGCTTCAGTCAGATATGTTACGAGAGTCTTGTCTTGCACAGTTGTGCGATACGTTCAACTTAAAGCCGGAGGCCGTGAAGAAGGATTTTGTAAATCGTGAGCAAGCCCGTCAGCGTCTAAATAACCGGCAGCCAGAGCAAAAATCTAATCCGCAAAAATTAAAAATAAATGCAGAGTTAAGAGCTCTTTTGGCAATAATTGCTGATCTTGAAAAGTATTCACTTGTCCGCAACGAACTAAACTCCGACGATTTTTCAGATTCTTCCGCTAAAAAGCTTTTTGGAATGCTTGAAGAATGTTTTAACGAAAATTCTTTAACTTTCACAAATCTTTTGAATCATTGTGATGATTCAGAATTGTCCAATCTGATTACAGAAGCTGTTTCTCTTGGAGAATTCAAGAATAATACGGAAGACGCCGTAAAAGATTCAATTAGACTTTTGAAAGCGCGCAGCATTGAGCGGCAACGAAGCAAACTTATGGAGCAAATTGCTTCTTTTAATGTTTTAACTTCGGACGACAATGAAGAATTTCAAAAACTTGTTTCAAGAAAGATGGAATTAGATAACAAACTTAAGTTTTTACGAAATTAAAAAAGGTGTAGAAATGGATCAGGAATTAAATCCTTCTGTTCAAAAAATTCTAGATTATGCAAAAGGTAAATCTGGAATCACTTATGACGAAATATCTGCTCTTGTTGGGCAAGATTTTACAAATTCTCCAGAAATGGAGCAAGTTCTTCAGCTTCTTGCAAAGCAAAATATAGAAGTAATTGAATCTGGTCTAGATTTAGACGATGAAGAGGAAGAAGAGGACATTTCTGTAGAAGATGACGAAGATGTTGTTTCCGACGAAGATGATTTGTCTGACGAAGATTCTGAAGTTGATAAATCAGATAAGTTAAAACTTGTAAATGGCGACAAAGAATCTAGCATTGATGACCCAATTCGTCTTTATCTTAGAGAAATAGGTAAAGAAAATCTTCTTACTGCAGAACAAGAAGTTACTCTTTCTAAAAAAATGGAAGATGGAAATAACATTATAAAAGATGTTGTTTTAAAATCTGGAATAATGATTCCTGAATTCTTTAATATTGCAGTAAAAGCGTTTACAAGAATAGATCAGCATGAACCTGGAAAAGCAAGAAAAGAAATTAATGAAGAAATGGCAGAAAAACGCCGTCTTAGAAGTTGCTATGGTGAATATATAAAGCCTGTTTTGCAAGAAATGAAGCAATATATGGCTATAAAAGAAAATCTTTACAAAACAGAGCAATCTAGCAGAATTTTTAACGACCCACAACTTGTTGCTTTGCGTGAAAAAATTCAGCCACAACTTCAAAAAGTAGAAATTCAAACAGAAGAACTTGACAGATTTACGCAAAAATTCCGCGACGCAAAAAACAAGATCGAAGAATATCGCCAAAAACAAGAAAAGAAAATGAAGGAACTTAGAATTTCTAACACTGCGGAACTTCGTTCTTTAGGTCGTAGAATTTCTATTCGTTCAGAATCTGCAAAAATAGAAGCAGAACTTAATATGACAACGGACGATATTCGCGATATTTACACACAAATTCAAAAAATTGACCGAAAACTTAGTCGGCTTGAATACGAGTTCGAAAACACTATTGATGAAATTCTGGAAAAAGCAGAAGAAATTAAGCGCGGAAGCGTAATGATGGAACAAGCTAAAAATAGACTTATAAACGCTAACTTGCGACTTGTTGTTTCTATTGCAAAAAAATATACAAATCGTGGTTTGCAATTTTTTGATCTTGTTCAAGAAGGAAATATTGGACTTATTAAAGCAGTTGAAAAGTTTGAATATCGAAAAGGATTTAAATTTTCAACTTACGCTACTTGGTGGATTCGTCAAGCAATTACGCGTTCAATTTCTGACCAAGCAAGAACAATCCGCGTTCCTGTTCATATGATTGAACAAATAAACAAAGTTGTTCGAGAATCAAGACAACTTTTACAAAAACTTGGTCGCGAACCTACAGACGAAGAAATTGCGCAACAACTTGGTTGGCCAGTTACGCGCGTAAAACAAGTAAAGAGTGTTGCTCGCGAACCAATTTCGCTAGAAACTCCTATTGGCGAAGAAGAAGATTCTTCTTTAGGCGATTTTATCGAAGACAAAGAAGTAGAAAATCCTGCTAATCAGACTTCGTATAAATTGCTTCAGGAACAGCTTCGCAAAGTTTTGGGAACTTTACCTGCGCGTGAACAAGAAGTTTTAAAAATGCGTTTTGGTCTTGACGACGGTTATTCGCTTACTCTAGAAGAAGTTGGACTTTATTTTAATGTTACAAGGGAACGAATTCGCCAAATAGAAGCAAAGGCATTAAGAAGACTTCGCCATCCTAGAAGAGCAAACGGACTTAGAGATTATATAGAAACCTAAAAGTAGAAATAAGTTTACTAAAGGCAATCATTATAAAAGTTTTACGTTTAATAGATTGTCTTTGTAGACATATTTCGTTTTTTTCTATATAGTTTAAAGATACATCAGTAATTAAGGGAAAATTTACAATGGTAACAACAGAAATCTTTGATAGACTTAAAAGTCTTCAGGTAATTCTTGGCAGAAAATACGAACTTG
Source organism: uncultured Treponema sp. (assembly GCA_964547685.1). GTDB lineage: Bacteria > Spirochaetota > Spirochaetia > Treponematales > Treponemataceae > Treponema_D. The sequence goes on from CAZJOU010000026.1 coordinate 8,614, forward strand.
AATCTAAAATTCAAGAAGCACCAAAGCAATTAAGTTCACAAGACGAACTTCTTGCTAGAATGAAAAAAGAATATATTGAAAAAAATAAAGAGTACGAAGCTGTAAAAGAAAAAGTTGGTCAGCTAAAAATAGAACTTGATGAAGCGGTAAAAACTCGCGAAGCTGGTGAAAAAAATATGGATAACATAACAACTCACCGCGAATACGAAGCTTTGGATAAGCAAATTTCAGAAGCGTCTGCAAAAGAAGCAGATGTTAGAAAAGAACTTCAAAAAGAAGAAAAAACTTACGCTGAACTTAACGATATTTTAAAAACTAACGAAGCAATTATAACTTCTACAGAAAACGAATTAGCAGAAAGCAAAAAAACATTAGATTCTCAGCTTAGTTCGTATAAGTCAGAAATTAACGACCTAAAAAAACAGGAAGAAAAAATCGTTCCTGGTCTTGATCAAGAAATACTTTTTAAGTTCGAAAGAATTATTCAGCGAAATTCAGAAGGTATTGTTGCTGTTAAGAACGGAGTTTGTACTGGTTGCCATATGATTTTGCCAGCGCAGTTTGCAAACGAAGTTCACGAAGGTGAACACATTTTGTTCTGTCCGTATTGTAGCAGAATTTTGTATTACGAAGAATCTTCTGAAGACGAACAAGTTGCATATTACAACGATACTGGAAGTCTTGCAGATTCTGACGACGAACTTGAAGATGAATTTGAAGATGACGAAGAAGACGATGATGTTGAATCTTCAAATTTTGACGAAACTGATTCTGATGTAGTTGATGACGAAGACGAAGAAATTGACGAATCTGAATCTGAACCAGAAGAGTAATTAATTCAGACGGGAAGTAATCGCTCCTAATTTTCTTATGATAGAAAACTTTAGGAGAGGAAAGTCCGGGCTCCACCGGAAAAAATGCCGGATAATAACCGGGCTAAAAAGGTAGATGTATTTTGTGATGCATATCCCTTTTTAGACAGAAAGTGCAACAGAAAATAAACCGCCTTTAATAGGTAAGGGTGAAATGGTGGCGTAAGAGACCACCGCATAAGCAGTAATGTTTATGGCAGTGCAAACCTCATTTGGAGCAAGACCGCATAGAAGTTTAGTTTCCGGCTTTATACTTCGGGTAGGTTGCTAAAGCCTTTTGGTAACAGAAGGTTCGGATAGATGGTTACGATTTGCGAAAGCAAAGACAGAACCCGGCTTATTTTCTCGTCTGATTTTTTTGAAGTAAATTTATGATTAGTGGAAATATTGGCAGACGCAATAGCAATGTAGTAAAGAAACTAGTTTTGTTTATACTAGTTGTGCTTATTATTGCTTTTGCGACTTTTTTTTTAGTAAAAAAAATTAATAAAAATAGAAGTTTATCTGCTAATAGGTCTACGGTTGTAAAAGCATGGAAACAATACGATTATCAAAAAGTTTATGAATTAACGCAACAAATTCTTGATGAAAAGCCTTTTAACAATTTTGCGCTAACATATCATGGTTTTTCTGGTTTTTATCTTGCTGTTTCTGCGTTAGACACTTCTGTTGGTCAAACTTTTCTTGATGACGCAATAAATTCTATAAGAGTTGCTATGCTTTACGCAAAAAAATCGTCTATTCCGCAATTAGAATATATGCTTGGAAAAGCATATTTTTATAAAAATACAATTTCTTCATACTATTATTCAGATCTTGCTATAAAATATTTACTAGATGCAAAATCTAACGGCTATGATGCAGATGATATTTCTGAATATTTAGGTTTAAGTTATGCAACTTTGGGGTTTCCGCAAGAAAGTATTCAATATTTTACAGAAGCGTTGCTTGTTCGCGAATCTGATTCGCTTTTGCTTTCTATTGCGGAACAATATTATAAATTAAAGCAGCTTTCTGTTGCAAAACAGTATTTATATAGAATTGCCAATGATTGTAAAGATGAAAGTCTTGTCTTAAAAAGTATGAATTTGCTTGGACTTATTTATATTGACGAAGATAAGCTTGACGAAGCTGAAAAAGAATTTGAAGATATTTTGAAAAAAGACAAAAATTCTGCTGACGCTTACTATGGTCTTGGTGTAATATATGAAAAGAGGGGAGAACTGGTAAAAGCCCGTGCGGAATGGCGAAAAGCGTTGCGTGTTCAGGTAAATCACCAGGGAGCCTTAAAAAAAATGGCTGATTATAATTAGTTATAAAAAATCCGGGAGGATTTATGGGTTTTTTTGATAAATTTTCCACAGATGTTGGTATTGATCTGGGAACTTGCAACACTTTAATTTATGTACGCGGAAAAGGCATTGTTATTGATGAACCTTCTGTTGTTGCTGTAGAAAAGGGAACAAAACGCATTCTTGCAGTTGGTTCAGAAGCAAAAAATATGTTGGAAAGAACTCCTTCTAATATTATTGCTATAAGACCGTTGGCTGATGGTGTTATTGCCGATATTGACAGTTGCGAAAGAATGATTAAGTATTTCATTCAAAAAATTACTCCAAAACATCAAATTTTTAAATCTTTACGAATGAAAGTTGGAATTCCTTCTTGTGTAACCGATGTTGAACGTCGTGCTGTTATAGAAGCGGCATTACGAGCGGGCGCAAAGGAAGTAGAAGTTATTGCTGAATCTTTGGCAGCGGCTATTGGTGCAAAAATTCCTATTTATGAACCGGCTGGACATATGATTTGCGACATTGGTGGCGGAACTGCAGAAGTTTCTGTAATTTCGTTAGGCGGAATGGTAATTACAAGTTCAATTCGTGTTGGTGGCGATAAATTTAACGAAGCGTTGGTAAAACACGTAAAGAGCGTTCATAACCTTATAATTTCTTTGCAAGCAGCAGAACGACTTAAAATTCAAATTGGAAATGCTTCTGCTGATAAAACTATTGAAAAAATGGAATTAAAAGGCACAGACGCTATTACAGGGCTTCCTAGACGTTTGGAAATTGATAGCGTAGAAGTTAGGGAAGCATTAAAAGAACCTGTTAAGCAAATTGTAGAAGAAATAAAAAGCGTAATAAGTCAAACTCCGCCAGAACTTGCTTCTGATATTATTGACCGCGGTATTGTTATGACAGGTGGCGGTTCAATGCTAAAAGGACTTCCAAAACTTATTTCAAAAGAAACAGGTGTTCCTGTAATTCTTGTTGAAAATCCTTTGGAATGTGTTGCGCTTGGTGCTGGCGAAGCATTTGAACTTTTTAAGGATATGTCTTCCGATCGCTCTGTTTACGATAGTTTGAATGACTAATTTATATGGCTAAAAATAAATTTTCTTTTAAGCTTCCAGAACTTTTACTTGTTGTTTTCGTTTTAATTTCCGGAGTTATGCTAGGTTTTAGTTCCGGAAGTTTTGTGCTTAACTTTAAGAAAATCGGTTTTACTGTATTTTCTACGGTACAAGCGGGAATTTACAAAATTGGTAGCGGAATTGGCGATACATTTGGCGCTGTTCGCGAGTTAGGCAAATTAAAAAAAGAATATGCCGAACTTACAAAAAAAATGGAAAATTACGAACAAATGCGCCGAAGTAACGCTGAAATTCGTAAAGAAAATGAAAGACTTTTAGAGCAGTTAAATTTTACTACATCGCTAGAAGAAAAAAACTATCCGGCACAAATTATAAGTCGCGACACAGATAATTTGTATGCGTTTTTTACAATAAATAAAGGAAGTTCTTCTGGTATTAAAAAAAATATGCCAGTAATTGCGTATCAAAACGGAAATTCTGGACTAGTTGGAAAAATTGTTCAAGTTGGTGCGTTTACTAGCGTTGTTATGCCAATTTACAATTTAAATTGCACAGTTTCTGCTCGCATTCAAAATTCACGCGATTTAGGTTTAGTTTCTGGAAACGGAAACGATGAACTTCCGCTTTCTATGAAATATATTAAAAAGCGTGTTTTAGAAGATTTACATTACGGCGATATTGTTGTAACTTCCGGCGAAAATAGCAATTATATGCGAGATTTACCAATAGGTTCAATTTCTAAAATTTCTATTATTGATTATGATTCTTCTTTGGATATTGAACTTACGCCAATTATAGATTTTTCTAGGTTAGAAACTGTTGTTGTAGTTAATATGCGCGAAATTAATGATGCAAGGAAATAAATATGCTAAAAACTATTTCTTTTTCTACACTAATAATTATTTGTCTTGCAATGATAGAAACAATGATTCTTTCTAATCTTATGTTTCTTCCTGCTGTTCCAGATTTAGTTTTGATTGCTGCAATTTATATTGCAATGCTAAATGGCAAAACTGCTGGCGTTATAGTTGGTTTTATTTCTGGATTAATTCTTGATTGGATAACTGGCGCACCATTTGGTTATAATTGTCTTTTACGAACAATTATTTGTTATATTGCTGGCTTTTTTTATGGAAATTTAAATTTTAAGGGAATTTTTATTTCTATTTTGATTGGTTTGGTAGCAACTTTTTTTAAAGTTTTTATAACTTGGCTAATGACTTTGTTTTATCCAAATACAGTTTTAAATTATTCGCTAATTTCTATGAGTTTTTTTATAGAACTTTTATTAAATTCAATTCTTTCTCCAATTCTTTTTAAAATTCTTAGTTGTTTTGATAAACATATTACATTGCAACATTCTGGAGAGTTCTAATTATGGGACTTTTTAAGCATAATCTATTTGCAAGAACTTCTTCTGTTGACAAGACAACTCGTCTTATGTTTTTGGTATTTTTATTATGCTTAGGGTTTATTATTTATGTTTATCGTCTTTTTTCTATGCAAGTAATAAACGGTAAAGAATACAGAACTCAATCTAAAACAATTTCTAGTCAAGTAACAACAATTCCTGCTCAACGTGGTGAAATTTTTGACAGAAATGCAACGCTTCCAATGGTTATAAACACAGATTCTTTTGCTGTAGAAATAACACCTGGTGAAATTCCTTCTGGTCATTATGATACTGTGGCAACTAGGCTTGCAAATATTCTTGGAATTTCAAAATTTGATATAGATAAAAGAATTCCTAAAAATTCTAGGCGGTCTTTTACTTCTTTTCAGATAAAAAGTAATGTTCCTTTCTCGGTAATTTCAAATATTGCAGAAAATAAGACAGATTTGCCCGGCGTTTCTTGGGTTTCTAAACCTATAAGAAACTATGTAGAAACAGGTTCTCTTTCGCACGTTATTGGTTATGTTGGCGATATTACTCGCGAAGAAATGAATGTTATGTATAATCAAGGTTATACACGAAATAGTATTGTAGGAAAAACTGGAATAGAAAGACAATATGACAGTTTGTTACAGGGAAAATCTGGACTAGAAAGCAAAACTGTTGATGTTCGCGGAAGAATTCTTTCCGATAAGCCTATTGTTGAACCGCCAGAACCTGGAAAAAATCTTGTTTTAACTATTGATTCTGAAATTCAAACATTAGCGGAAAAAACGCTTGGAAATAGGGTAGGCGCAGTTGTTGTTTTAAAGCCTGCTACTGGCGAAGTTCTTGCAATGGTTTCGTACCCATTTTTTGATGCAAATCAGTTTAATGGTGATGATGCTGGCGAATATTATCAAACTTTAACACAAGATATAAAAAATCAACCTTTAGTAAACCGTGTTGTAAATGCAGTTTATCCGCCTGCTTCTACTTTTAAAATTATAATGAGTACGGCAATGCTTGCAGAAAATGCTTTTCCGCCGAACAAAAAAATTGAATGTAAAGGCGTTCTTGACTACGGTAATAGAAAATTTCATTGCCACGTTCACGAACCAGGACACGGTTGGCTGGATATGAAAAATGGTTTGGCACAATCTTGTGATATTTACTATTGGACAGTTGGACGCGACTATTTAGGAATTAGTAAAATTGCGGCATACGCAAAAGAATTTGGCTTTGGTCAAAATACTGGAATTGATTTACCAAGTCAACAAGCGGGATTTGTTCCTACTGCAGAATGGAAGGAACGTCGCTACCACGAAAAATGGCTTGGCGGAGACACAATGTCTGCATCTATTGGTCAAGGTTATTTACTTGCAACTCCTTTGCACGTTGCAAATATGGCCGCTATGGTTGCAAATGGTGGCGTTATTTATAAGCCACATCTTTTAAAACAAGTAAGAGATCCTGTTTCTAATGAAGTTTTGCAAGATATTAAGCCAGAAGTTCTTATAAAATCTGATATTGCACCAGAAGTTTGGAAACAAGTTCAAGAAGCTATGCGTTATACAATTTCTGACGGAACGCCACAGTATCCTATGCACAATAAAATTGTAAAAGCGGCTGGTAAAACAGGAACTGCCGAAGTTGCTCCATACAAAACAAGTTGGCATTCTTGGATGGTAGCGTATGCACCTTATGACGGACCAGCAGAAGATCAAGTTGTTGTTTCTTGCATTGTAGAAGCTTGCAATACTTGGGAATGGTGGTCGCCTTATGCAACAAATATTATTTTGCAAGGAATTTTTGCTCATCAAACTTATGAAGAAGCGGTGCAAGCACTTGGATTTAATTATTTGATTAGAAATAGAAACAGACAGGAATAGGGTAGAAATGAAAAAAAATTTTCTTGAATATTTTGATTTTGTTTTAATTTTTAGCGTTTTAATTCTTGTCGGACTTGGAATAGCCTTTATTTATTCTTCTGGAATAAATTCTTCTGGCGTTCTTGTTACAAATGAATATATAAAACAAATTATATGGGCAATAATTGGCTTTGTTTTTATGATTCTTTTAGCCTTATATGATTACAGAAAATTTTCACGCTATGCCACATATTTTTACGTTGCATTTTTAATTATTTTAGTATACACACGCATTTTTGGTCGGTATGTAAACGGAGCAAGAAGTTGGATTGGAATAGGCGAATTTGGAATTCAACCTTCAGAATTTGGTAAAATTTTTTATATTTTAATGCTTGCAAAGTATTTGGATTCTTCTATAAATGAAAATCAATTAAAGCGAACAATAATTGCCTTTTTAATTTTTTTAGGGCCAACTGCTTTAATTCTTATTCAACCAGATTTGGGAACAGCAACAGTTTATATTCCAATTTTCTTTTTAATGTGTTTTATAGCGGGAATTCCTAATAGATATTTAATTTTTATGTTAGGAACTGGCTTTTCTATTATTCTTTTTACAGTTTTACCTGTTTGGAATGAATATATTGCTGGTGGTTCTGTATCTTGGATTACTATTTTTACAACATTTAAATTAAAACTTATTTTGATTTTAGCTTCGCTTGCTATATGTTTACTTTGCGTTATATTTAGACGATATTTTCATTTAGCGCACTATTTTTATTGGATTGCATTTGTTTTTGCAATTATTTCGCTTGGCTTAATTTTTTCTTCTGTTGCAGCAAAAGTTCTTAAAGATTACCAAATAAAACGTTTAATTGTTTTTATGGATCCAAATGTAGATAGACTTGGTGCTGGTTGGAACATAATTCAGTCTAAAATTGCTATTGGTTCTGGTGGTATGTTTGGTCGTTCTTTTTTGCACGGAACACAAAGTCATTACCGATTTTTGCCACAACAATCAACGGATTTTATTTTTAGCATTCTTTCCGAAGAGTTAGGTTTTGCTGGTGGAATGATTGTTTTTATTTTGTATAGCGTTATTATGTTCAGAACTCTTTACATAATAAAAAATAGTTCAAGCCATTATGGTTCTTACATTGCAGCAGGTTTTTTAGGAATGTATATGATTCATTTCTTTATAAACGTTGGTATGGTTATGGGTATTATGCCAATTACAGGAATTCCGTTGCTTTTCCTTTCTTATGGCGGTTCTTCGTTACTAACTGCAATGTCTTCTATTGGTATTTTGATGAGTATTAATAGCCGAAAGTTTAATTTTGTTTAATGAAAGATTA
>CAZJOU010000027.1:0-9219 GCA_964547685.1 uncultured Treponema sp.
CCTAACATCGAAGATGTAAGCGGACTGGGAAGGTTCGTTTTTCGCCGTCGCTGGGACCCGCTTTTTTGGATTTTTTTTCATTGCACTACAATTTTTAATTTTGTAGATTCCCGTGTCAAGCACGGGAATGACATCAAAATTTCCACAAATCTATAAATTTATGCAAATTCAATCTAACAATAATTTTACTTTATCTTTAAAAAAAAATCAGTATACTTTAAAGTATAAAATATGAAAATAAAACTTTCTTTAAAAAATGTTGTTATTGCTATTTCCGCTTTTATTGTAGTTTTAATTGCTATTTTGCTTTTAATTATTTCTATTGTTACAAAAAAGCCAACCGCTGCTTTTTATGGAATAAATGAACAAACACGAAACGCAATTACAGAAATCTTACAAACAACTTATAAGCAAAAAAATAAAAAATCACTTCCGTTTAATATTGTAGTTTTAGACGATTCTATTTCGCTAGAAAAAGCATTAAAAAAGAACAAAAGCGACATTGTTTTTGTGCATTGTGGCGCAAATGCTAACTTTGCAGAAAAACGTGCGTTAAAAAAGCGAACTTATTTTGAATCAGACATTTTAAGTGGAATGACAACTTCTGTAAAACAAGTTGCTTCTTCTAAAAACAACAAAATTTTGTCAGTTCCGCTTTTAATAGACAATTACGAACTTGACGTAAACTTAGAAAAATTTAACGCAAGCAATATAAAAAATCTTACAAATCTTTCGGATTTAGAGCAACTTTCTAAAATAACAAAATCTTCTACGCCTTATTCGCTTGTTTTTCCGGCTGGCGATGATGAATATCTTATAAATATTTTTGGTGCTTTAGTAGAAGCAACTTCTGGGCGCGCTTCTTGGGAAAGTGCAAAAAACAAAATTCAAAATCTAATTTTATCTGGAAAAGGCAATTATAATTCGTATGTTCAAATTTTAACGGAACTTACCGCCGAAAATGCTGAATATTACAATGCGTTAACTTTGCTTAATAATTGGCGCAAAGCAGAAATTTTACCTAAAAATTTACTTCAATTAAATATTCGCGATGTAAAAGCATTTGTAGAAAATAAATTGTGTACTTCTGCAATTTTAACGCTTTCTGAACATAGAACTTTTTCTCGCGATTCTATTTCTGCGTATAGTTCTGTTTATATTCCAAGCGTTGATTTTAGTTCTGAACGTTCGTTTACGTCGCCTGTAATTTTAGGAATTGCACTTTCTAAAAACAAAGTTGCAAAAGATGCAATTGTTAAAATGTCAAATTCGCTACAAAGCCAATTAAGCATAAAAACCGGACTTGCTCCAGTTCAAGCAAATTGCGCAGTTCCAGATGTTCAAGCAGATGATGTTCGTTATTGGGTTGCCGCGTCAAATGCGCCGTTACCAACTTTATCAGACGCACTTTTTACAACAAAACAACAAAAATCACTTTTTGCCGACGCTTTACGAACTTTTTTAAGGTAAATTAATAATTTTTTAATTCAAAAATTTCAAATATCTTAAAATCATTAGGATTTGCTGTTACTAAAGTTGAAACTCCTGCTTCTGCATAAGCTGCCGCAAGATGAGTGTCTTGAATTCGATTTCGTCCTAAATTATATACAGAAAGCCAAAGTTGCGCTCTTTTTAATGAATTTTCGCTTGGATAAATTATTTTTATTCGTTCTTGGTCAATCCAAAACCAAGTTCTTTCTATTGCTTGTTTCATAGTTAATGGCGAATTAAATCTTTTAAAATCTGTTATAACATGTTGAAATTCTAAAAATGTCTGATTAAAAATGCAAAGTTGAGTATTTTTTTCACTTAGCCATTTTTGAAAAAAATCAAAAGCACCTTTATGTCGCGGAGAATCTAAAATTTCTAAATCTATAAGAAAAGTTGTATCTATTCCAATCAATTTTAAAACCTTTAGAATGAACTACCAAGCATTTCATCTTGATAATCCTTTGAAATCCAATCTTTTGCACCTTTTTTTAGTCCACCTAAAGAAATTGGTTGCCATTTATCTAATGAAGATTTTGTTTTTATATGATTTTCAAGATATTCGTCCATTGCATCTCTAATAAGTTCTGCCGTCTTTCTATTTTGTTGTTTTGCAATTTGTTGAAAAACTCGATATTTTAAATCTTGAAAATAAAGCGTAACTGGACGCATTTTAGAAATTTCCATAACATAAATATACATATACAATATATGTATGTCAAGATTTTTTTTGCGTTACTAAAACTCTTATTAGCATAATAATTCCGCGAAAACAAAGTTCTAACGCCATTGCAATCCAAATTCCAACTAAGCCATAAGGTTTTACAAGCAAAATAGAAAGTCCAAGTCGAACAATCCACAAACTAATAAGGTTTAACACGCTTGGAACTAAAGTGTCGCCTTTTCCGCGTAAAACTCCAGTTGCAACAATAGATGCGCCAAATAATGGTTCTGCAAAAACTTCTATTCGCAAAACTTTAATAGAAAGTGCTTGTATTTCTTTATCTGGAGTTAAAAAACTAAAAACAAACGGACACAAAAAATACATTGCAATTCCAATTACGCCCATAATTAACATTCCGGCAACTATTGTAATTGCAGAAAAAGATTTTGTAAGGTCAGGACGTTTTGCGCCGTAACTTTGTCCAACTAAAGTTGTAGCCGCTTCTTGAACTCCGTAGCCTGGCATATAACATAACGATTCTGCAGTTGTAGCAAAGGAATTTGCCGCAATAGCAACTGCGCCTAGCGGAGCAATTATTTTTGCAACAATTACTAATGCTCCGGAAAATGCAGAACTTTCTACACCAACCGGAATTGCAAGTTTTATTGCAGTTTTTATACATTTTGCATCTAGCGAATAATTTTTAAATCCGCGTAACGACAAATAATTTGATTTTAGCAATGTGTAAAGCAACATAATTAACGCAGTTGTAAAAGATGCTGCAGCAGAACCTAAAGCTGCGCCTTTTACACCAAGTTTTAGTTCAAAAATAAAAAGCCAGTTGAACGCAATATCTAGCAAACACATAATTGCATTCATTATTGCAGGAAATTTCATATTTCCTGTTGCTTGCAACATTCCACTTGTAAGATAAACAATTTCAAAAAATGGAGTTGAAAGTCCAAAAATTAAAAAATACATTGAAGAATCGTGAAGCAAATCTTGTTCCGCGCCAAGCCATTTTGGAAGAACAAAACAAATGCTTGCAGCAATTCCGGCTAAAAGTAGCGAATAAATTAAGCAAACAATAATTGACTGAAAAAATATATGTTTTGCTTTTTCTTTTTCGCCTGCGCCAACAACGTGAGCAACTTGAACGTAAAAACCTACGCACATTGCGTTTGCTAAACTTCCAATTACCCAAGTAGACGAAGCAACTAGTCCAATAGCGGCAGAAGCGTGCGCTCCCATAGAACCAACCATTGCTGCGTCAATATATTGCATAAGAATTGACGAAATTTGCGCTAACATTCCAGGAACGCTAAGTTGCCACACAAATTTTAGTTGTTGCTTAAACGAAAGAGAAGAAGATTTTTTTAATAATTCCGAAAGGTCAAAATTAGCCATTACAACAGTTTAAAGCTGTTTAATTACATTTACCATTTCTATTGCGCCAAGAGCACAGTCATAACCTTTATTTCCAGCTTTTGAACCTGCGCGTTCTATTGCTTGTTCAATATTTTCTGTTGTAATTACGCCGAACATAACAGGAACGCCAGTTTTAAAACTTGCCTGAGCAATGCCTTTAGAAACTTCGGCGCAAACGTAGTCGTAATGACTTGTAGAACCGCGAATAACGGCTCCAACGGCAATTATAGCATCGTATTTTTTGCTTTCTGCCATTTTTTCCGCAATAACTGGAATTTCAAATGCGCCAGGAACCCAAACAGCCGTAATGTTTTTGTCTTCTACGCCATGGCGAACAAGTCCGTCTACTGCGCCACCAAGCAATTTGTTTACAATAATTTCGTTAAAACGCGAAGCAACAATTCCAACTTTCATTCCAGCTGGAGCAACAAGTTTTCCTTCTACCAATTTAATTTCTTTCATACACACCTCTTTTTTATAATTCATAATTCATAATTTATAATTCATAATTAATAATTAGTAATGACAATTTTTTATTGGTTCTTCATAATTGTCTGAGTTGCCTTTGACGACCTTCTGTTCCGCACAGACAATTTTTATTGCAAATTTACAATTTTTCGCTAAAAATATGTCCCTAAGTAAGCCAGATTTTTTTCGAGCAGTGGCGCAGAAAAAAATCGCTTTGATAAATATGAAGAACTTCGTTCAGAAGTTCATCCTTATTCGATTTACAATTTTTCGCTAAAAATATGTCCCATCCTATCTCTCTTCGTTCTTAAATAAAACCTGTCGTATTCTTGTGGCGGAATTTCTATTGGCTCGCGCTTTGCAACTTTTATTCCAAATCCGTCCAAACCATAAATTTTGTCTGGATTATTTGTTAAAAGTCTAAGCGACTTACAACCTAAATCGCGAAGAATTTGCGCTCCAATCCAATATTCACGCAAATCTGGCTTAAAACCAAGTTTTTCGTTCGCTTCTACAGTATCAAATCCTTCTTCCTGAAGTTTATATGCTTTTAACTTGTTAATTAAACCAATTCCCCGCCCTTCTTGACGCATATAAAGCACAACTCCGCGCCCTTCTTCTGCAATTTTGCTCATTGCAGCGTGCAACTGCGGCCCACAATCGCAACGTTGCGAACCAAAAACATCACCAGTTAAACATTCCGAATGAACACGACACAAAACATTTTCGCCATCTCCAATATCGCCACGAACCAATGCTACGTGATGTTCACCAGTAATATCGTTTATGTAACCATAAATATCAAAATCACCATATTCAGTCGGAAGTTTCGCTTTTGCTTCTTGAATAACGTGCTTTTCGTGAATGCGACAATAATCTTGCAATTCTTTTATTGTAATAAACTTTAAACCAAACTTTTTTGCAAATTCCCAAAGTTTCGGAGTTCGCATCATAGTTCCGTCGTCGTCCATAATTTCGCAACACAAGCCACATTCCGGAAGTCCAGCCAATCTGCACAAATCTACAGTTGCTTCTGTGTGTCCGTTACGAACAAGAACGCCACCTTTTCGCGCAATTAGCGGAAACATATGTCCAGGTCGCCTAAAATCTTCTGGTTTGCTTTCTGGATTTACACAAGCCAAAGCCGTAATAGAACGTTCCGCCGCAGAAATTCCGGTAGTTGTTGATTTATGGTCAACAGAAACCGTAAAAGCCGTTTCGTGATTATCCGTATTTTCCGAAACCATCGGAAAAAAGTTTAGTCGCTTAGCAATTTCTGCACTCATTGGCGTACAAATTAAACCTTTCGCGTGCGTTGCCATCATATTTACATTTACCTGAGTTGCATAAACACCGGCACAAATCATATCGCCTTCGTTTTCGCGGTCTGGATCGTCAGTAACTAAAATAATTTTTCCAGCCTTAAGGTCGTCTAACGCTTCTTCTATCGTGTTATATTTGTATTCCATAAAAAACTCCTTGTTTTTACTTAAAGAAGGGGAAAGTCTTCCCCTGCCTCGCACTTAGGGAGCGGTGGCAAAGCCACAAAAACAGTCCAGTGGACTGTTTTTAGCGAGTCTCCAAGCAGCTATGCTGCGATGGCGTTGCTCGCCACCCCTTCTAGCGGGGACACCCCGCAACGCCCCGTTCTGATTGACTTCCTATCAATCAGAACTACCGCTTACACTTCGTTGCGTGCTACCCACCGTGCGGGCAACCGCCCTGCGATGTTTGCTTGCAAACTCGATAGTGCAACGTACAATACCTGCTTATTCGCTATTTTCTAGCCAATTCAAAAGTTTTTTATCTTTTTCGCTTTGCTCATCATTTTTGACATTTAACAATTTTTGAACATACTTTCCAATAACGTCGTTTTCCAAATTTACAATGTCGCCAACTTTTTTAGAAGTTAGCGTCGTTTCGCTACTTGTATGCGGAATTACGCTAATAGCAAAATCTTTTTCGCTAACCTTTGCAACCGTTAAACTAATTCCGTCTATTGCAACCGAACCTTTTTCTATAATCAAGTTTAAAATTTCTTTTGGCGCATTAATGAAAATCCAAGTTGCATTTCCATCATTTTGAATTTTTGTAATTTTTCCAGTTCCATCTATATGCCCAGAAACAAAATGTCCACCAAACCGGCCATTTGCCGCCATTGCTCGTTCTAGGTTTACGCTTTCGCCTTTTTTTAGCGCGCCAAGATTAGAGCGACTTAAAGTTTCGTTCATTACGTCGGCACAAAATTCGCTAGTATTTAATTTTGTAACAGTTAAACAAACGCCATTTACACAAATGCTGTCGCCAAGTTTTGTGCCTTCCAAAACTTTTTTCGCACCAATTTGAATTTTTCCGTTTCCAGAAGATAAAACTGTTCCTTTTTCTTCTATAATTCCAGTAAACATAAAAAAACCCTGAAATTTCAGGGCTAAAAAAATAAACATTGCAATTAGTGCAAATAATTTACTTCTTTCATCCAGACTTTACTGTCGGTAGCGGAATTACACCGCATCTGCAAAGCATGGTTGCTTACGCGACCTTCGGTACGAAAAGCTAAACCACCGCATCTTGCTCGCTGACTTACGCAAAAAGCGCTCACAGCCGGTAAGGAATTTCACCTTGCCCTGAAGTTATATTTTTATGTTATATAAATGCAAATATTTTTGCAATATACATTACGACCCAATTTTTCCTTTTGTAGAAGGAATTGTTCCGTTTCGGCGCGGGTCTATTTCTACGGCAGAACGAATTGCTCTTGCGGCGGCCTTAAATAAACCTTCCATTTTGTGGTGGTCGCTACGGCCGCGCAAAGTATCTAAATGCAAATTACATTGCGCACTATTTACAAACGCTTGCCAAAAATCTTCAAAACAATCTGTCTGAAAACTTGCTTCTACTCCATTTGCATTTAGGCTAACAAGCGGAATTCCCGTTAAGTCTGCGTTACAAACTAAAAATGGGCGACCACCAAAATCAACGGCAGCGCGCAATAACGCTTCGTCCATTGGATACAAAAACGAGCCAGTTCTATAAATTCCTGCGCAATCGCCCAACGCTTTGTAAAAACAAGCGCCAAGAACAATTCCTGTATCTTCTATTAAATGATGTTGGTCAACATTTAAATCGCCTTTAATTGAACCGCTTAAATCAAAAAGTCCGTGTTTACAAAAAGAACGCAACATGTGGTCAAAAAATCCAATTGGATTTTCCATTTCGCATTTGCCAGTTCCGTCTAAATTTAATGTAAGCGAAATTTGCGTTTCGCCAGTAGTTCGTTCAACAGTTGCAATTCGTGCCATAGTTTTTCCTATTAGTCTAAACATCAAGTTTTTATTAATTCATCAAAATTGACTGTGCTATCGTGAAAATCCGTTTTGCAACACGTGGTGTTGGTACCCGTGAGTTTCGCGCTTTGCGCTCAACACACATACCAACAAACGTGTGCAAAGCCGGTTTTCACTTCGCACAGCCAATTTTTATTGGTTTGCACTAAAACTTAATATTTAGCCTATAAAATTCTACAAAATTACCTTTCTAAGTTCGTATTCCAAAATGTCGGTTGCGCCTAGATTTTGCAATTTTGGAAGCAAAGTTGGAACTTCGCTCTTTTTTACTGCAATTTTTACAGCAAAACCGTCGTTTCCAAAAAGTGGCGAAACAGTTGGACTTTTCATAGAAGGAATTCCTTTTATAAGTTTGTCGAAGTTCGCTTTAGAAACGTTCATTTCTAACATAACTCTGCTTCTTGCCGCCAAAACTGCTTCAAAAAGCATTTTTAATTCAAGAATCTTCTGCTTTTTTGCCGGATTTTTCATTGCTTCTTTAGAAGCATACATTCTTGTAGAAGATTCCATTAAAGTATCAACAATTTTTAAGCGATTTGCGCGCAAAGAAGAACCTGTAGAAGTGTTATCAATTAAAATTTGCGCCAACGCTTCATCATTGTCCTGAACAAAACCTTCGCTAGTTCCCCAAGTTCTAAAAATTGTTCCATCAATCTTTTTAGAATCAATATATTTTTGTGTAAGATTTTGATATTCAGTTGCAATAGTAACTTTGTTCTTTAAAAGTTTTTCGTAATCTTTTGTTTCTGGAATTGCCGCAACAATTCTAACTGGATCAAAACCTAAATCCATAATTTCTTCTACATCATTTTCTACGCCGTTTTCGTAAACCCAATCTTTTCCGCTAAAACCAACGTCTGCCTTATTTTTAGCAAGCAAAGCACTTGTAATTTGCGGTTTTACAACCTGAAAAGCCAAATCTTCTTGATTCGTAATTGGAAAATAAGTTCTATCTGGAAGATGAATTGAAATTCCGACATCGTTTAAAAGTTCGTAAACCGACTCGTAAATGCGGCCTTTTGCTAAAAGAATTTTCAATTTTTCCATTTTTTTCTCCAAACAATAATTACGGTGATTGAGTTTATCGAAATCACACTTTTACTATATTATTATAATAGAAGAAAGACTAAAAATTCAATGCGTGCTAAAATAACTTATGGATTTTTCAAACACCGAACTTGACATTACAATCTTGTGCAAAGTCGTAGACAATTTTGGCGACATCGGCTTTGTTTTGCGCCTTGCCCGTGAATTAACACGTCATTCCGAAATCGAAAAAAGTCATTCTGAACTTGATTCAGAATCTATAAAGGGGGAAAGTCTTCCCCTCGGCTCAAAGCAAAGCTTTTCGCCTACCCCTTCTAGCGGGAAGAATCCCGCAACGCCCTCTTTTTCGCTAAAACTTAGAATCGTTACGGACAACTTAAAATCGTTTTCTCTTTTAGAACCAAAAATAAATCCAAATGTTAGCGAACAAACTGTAAACGACGTAAAAATCTTTGATTGGAACAAAAGCGACGTTTGCCTTTCCGAGTTTAGAAAAAATCCGCCAAAAATCATTCTGGAATGTTTTGAATGTGGTCGCCCGGAATGGCTGGAAAATCTTTTGTTCACAGAAAAGGTTCCAAACATTGTTCACATTATTATGATTGACTACTTAACCGCAGAACCTTATGCAGAAACGTTCCATAAATTGCAAAGCCTTACCCGAAGCGCGCGCGTTCAAAAAGTAAACTTTATGCCCGGCTTTACGTCAAAAACTGGCGGTTTAATTTTTAGCAAAGAGGAATTAGGAAATAGCGCGGTGGTTGAGGCTCTCGAAACCAC
>CAZJOU010000027.1:9319-16274 GCA_964547685.1 uncultured Treponema sp.
ACAAATAAAATTTAAATGAACGACATCAAAAACACCTTTTCCATTTGGGCTGGAGTTTACATAAAAATTTCAGTTTCTTACTAATTAAAATTGACGAATATTTTGTTCTAAATTAGAATATAGTTATGAGTTTTTCGATTACGACGAACCAACAGATAAACGAATATTACAACAAATACCGCGAAAACGAAATTGTATTCACTAAGGATATAATTAGATTTTTGCGTATGGATCCGCGACAAATTTATGTTAAATGCGCTGGTTCACAATGGCCGTGCATAATAAACTCAACATCTTTTCAGCAGGCAAAAATTATTATTGGAACAACTGGTGGTGCTTTTCAGCAAATTACAAAAAAAGACGCTCCGCCGGTAAGCCTTAGATATTGTTTTATAGAAACAGACAATCAACCTTTAGTTTTCTTTGTTACTTGTAGAGTTACAGACGTAACTCCTTATATGAATTCGCACGAACTTGCTATTGTTACACTTTCTTTTACTCAACGTCCGCCGGACGACCTTATTTATAAACTTGGTTCGTTAATGGACGCAAAAGAAGGTTTCCTTTACCGAAAAGAAGAACGAATTATTTTAAATGATGACGCACAACGTCTTTTGGGAATAAACAAAAAAGAATCAATTGTTTATATTCAAAATGTTCCACGACGTTGTATTCTTTGGAATCTTTCTTTTTCTGGAGCAAAAATTGTTGTTCTTGGTCTTCCTGCATTCTTAAAAGGCAAAGATTGCGTTGTTAGACTTATTTTTTCAGATCCAAACGAAGCAATAGACGTAAAAGGCACGATTGTTTCTGCAAATGCTGTAGAAGGAAGAAAAGACCTTGCCGAAGCTGGAATTAAATACGATGAAAATTTAGTTCCACTTTCTTATAAAATAAGAATAAACGAATATCTTTCTAGCAAACGAAAACGATTCCTTGATTATTCTGAAAAAGAAAATGAAGCCGAAAATGCAGATTCAACTGTAAAAACTGCCGAAGCCGCAGAAGCAGATGCAAAAGCAAAAGAAGCAGAAAAAGTTACAGAAACTGCAAATAAACCAGAAAATGCAAGCGTAGAAAAACCAGCAGAAAATAATTCATAATTCTGCATTTTATACGCGCTTTATGCAAAACTGAAATTCTTTACTAAAAATTTAGGAAATAATATGAATGACAAAAATCCGCTAGAAACAGTTTATTTTGTAAATTTACCCGAAGATTATAAATTTTCAAATGCCGCAATGCAAATTGACCCAACAATTCCGCTTCCTGTTCAAAAAAAAATAAAAGGCGACCCAGACGACTACAATATGAACGACATTGAACCAGAACAAGTTTTAGCTGGAATTCTTACGGTTTTAGCCTACGATTCTAAAAACACGCACAAAGATTATTATCGTTCAATAATTTTAAAGGCGCGCCCAAATATTAAAAAAGAACTTTCGGAAGCAGCAATTCTTAAAGCAAAAAATGAAGATTGGGATTTAGCAGAAGAACTTTTCCTTTCTTTGAAAGGCGTAGATCCAGACGACAAAGCAATTACGCTAAATCTTGCGCTTTTTTTAGACCAACGTGCAGAAAGTTACCGTCGTTCTGGCTTAAACGAAGATGCAGACGCTTACGATAGCGACGCAGAAAATTATTACAAAGACGCAATGGATTCTGAACCGCCAATTCCAGACGCTTTTTTTAATGCAGGATTTTTTTATTTAAAATCGCACGATTTTAGAAACGCAAAGGAATGTTTTGAAAACTACATTGCTCTTGTTTGCGACATAAGCGACGAAGAACTTGGCGAAAACGGACTTTACAAAAAGGAACGCGCACAAGAAATTGTAAACAGAATTAATAGCGAAAATATGGATAACGACGCTTTTACGCAGGCGTACAAACTTATTCAATCTGGCGAAGAAGAAAAAGGATTGGAAAAAATCCGCACTTTTATAGAAAATAACCCAAAAGTTTGGAACGCTTGGTTTTTGCTAGGCTGGGGTTTACGCAAACTTGGTCGTTACGACGATGCGCTTATTGCTTTTAATAAAGCGTTAGAATTTGGTGGCGACTCTAATTCCGACACTTTTAACGAAATTGCAATTTGCTATTTGGAACAAAACAAAATACACGAAGCAAAAGATTCGCTTTTAAAAGCGTTTAAGCTTTCGCCAGAAGACACAAAAATTATTTCTAATTTAGGTTATGTTTGCTTAAAAGAAGGAAATAAAAGCGAGGCGCAAAAATATTTTACCACAGTTTTGGAATTTGACCCTAACGACAAGATTGCAGCAAGTGAACTTGCAAAACTAGAAGCCAAGTAATTTCGACAGGCTCAATCACCAATATCTATGGTGTCGCCAATGGAAATGCCGTTTTTTGCGTACCAACCTTGCGGAACTTCTAAAGCGTAGCGAACATAGCCGGAACTTGTAATATCTGCAAGACTAAACGGCGTCATATCAATAATATCTTTTATTTTTCCGCTACTTGTAATGTACGCAATAGAAAGTGGCGTTGGTGTATTTTTCATCCAGAAGTTTAAAATTTGGTCATTTTCAAAAACGAACAACATTCCTGTTCCGTCTGGAATATGTTTGCGTTCCATAAAACCGCGATTTCTATCTTCTGGTTTTACGGCAATTTCGGCAACAACAGAAACTGAACTTCCATCAGATTTTGTAATTATCAATGTTTTCTTTTCTAATTTGCTAGAAGAGCAAGAAACATTTAGTAAAAGCGAAAAAAAAGCAAACAAAACAAAAATGTTAAAATTTCGTAGTTTCATAAAAAATTAAAGTCCTTCTAAAAACATTTCGCGCGTTATTTCCGTTCCATTTGGACCAACCATGGATTTATTTTGAAGTTCGCTAAAAGTTTTTTGGTCAACATATTTTAATGTAAGCGGACGTTCCAAACTCATTGTTATGTTTTCGCTATTCCAAACAGATTTTTCCGGACTTACAGAATCTGGCATTCCGTATTTTTTGCAAAGTGCGTCAAAAATGCTAAAATGATCCATTTTTTCGCGATTTATATTTATTGTTATAATGTAAAGTTTATCGTTATAAAACTGAAACCAACATCTTTCCAAAAAAGAATAGCCAGAATAAGCGGAAGTTGCGTCTGTTTCTATTAAAACTCTATTTTCGCCCGGAAGCAAAGAAACGTCGCGGTCGCCATGATAACCAAAATCTAAGTTATCTTTTAATGCTTTTTTTACTTGTTCAACGCTCATTCCAAGTTCAACGCCGCCGTAACCAGAAGCAACTTTTTTTTCGGCAAAAGAACAAAATAAAGTGCAAAATAAAATCAAAATGACAAAAAGTTTTTTCATAAAACCTCGATAAATCTGAGCCTGTTTCAAAAGTAATTACTGTGTCATTATCGGGCTTGACCCGATAATCTTAAATCTTTGCAAATTCAAGAATTATAGATTGCAAACGAGTTTCTTACAGAAACATCGCAGTGTCAAGCACGGCAATGACACTTCACGACTTTTGAAACTGCTTCATCTGATTCTAAATTTATTCGCAAAATTATTTGTTTTGTTCAAGTTGACGTTGCTTATTTTCCAATTTTCTATAGAACGCAGCAACTTTTAAAAGTTCAGAACAATCTGGCACAAAAATTTTATCGTGAATAATTCGTATAGAAGTTTCTCTATTAAATTGATACGCAGCTTTTTCGTGCTGTTCTAGCGGAATTGAACACATATTTGCAAGGTCATCAACTGTAATATCTGGTTGGAACGGACCAGAAGAAATTTTTGCTTTTTCTGCCTGCAAAGCAAGCATATCAATCATTTTGTGAACAGAATTTACAAGACAAGCGTTATCTAGTTGTCGGTACGAAGCCCACAAACGTTCCGCTAAAGTTGTAGTAAGTCGCGAAATAAGTTGAGGTTGAGTTGTAACCATCATATCAAAGTTGTTTTTGTTTAAAACTATAAGTTTGCAATCTTCGTGAGCAATAGCGCTTGCAGAACGTGGCTTGTTTTCCAAAAGAGCCATTTCGCCAAACATATCGCCTGGTTTTAAAACAGCAAGAACAACTTCGTTTCCGTTTATTACTTTAGAAATTCGCACTTGACCAACTTGAATTACAAACATATCTGAACCAGACTGACTTTCCGAAAAAATCATTCTGTTTTTTTGATACGTTCTTGTGCTTTCTTCTGTTGGTTCAAAATCGCGAAAATTAGTTTTTGTACTTAAAAACTTAAATTTTGCTTGCGCTTCCGAAAGGTGAACTCCATTTCGATTTTCTTTTAAATATTGATAATAAGCGTAAAGCGCAATTTCGTTAGCATTTACTTTTTCGTAATATTCGGCAACTTCATAAATGTGTTCGCTAGATTCAACATCAACCGCTTTTGTAGAAAAAGTTGTAAGTTGTTCGTTCATTGTGCGCATTCGGCTTGCAAATGTTCTAATTATTTTTAGCGCAATCGGAGTATTCTTTTTTATAAGTTCAGAATATTGATCTTTTCTAACAGAAATACATTTTACGTCTGTAACAGCAACAACGCTTTCTATTTGCGAATGACCGGACATACATTCAATTACACCGACGAAATCGCCTAATCCAAGGTTTTTTGTAGAAAATCCTTTTGGGTCATTTTGCTTAAAACAACGGACTTTTCCGCTTTGAATAATATAAAAATGATCGTTATTTTCTTTTCCTTCAACAAAAAGATATGAATCTCTTCGGAAATTTACAATTGATAACTGTAACATTTCTACCGCCCGCGAAATACTTTATAAAAAGTATAATGCTTAATTTTTTTATTTGTCAACGAAGATAATTTCTGGTTCTAAACAAAATCCAGTCTTTGACTTAACTTCATTAACGGCAAATTCTACAAGCGCCTTAACATCTTTTTGTGTTGCACCGCCTAGATTTATAATAAAATTTCCGTGAAATGGCGCAATTTGAGCGTTTCCAATTTGCTTTCCGCGAAGTCCACATTCATCTATAATTTTGCCACTTGGCAAGCCAAAATCTCTGTTGTTCTTAAAAACGCTTCCTGCACTAGGAAACTTAAAATGACCTTTTGATTTTCGCTCATCTATATATTTTTTGTTTTCCGCCTTTATTTCTTCCGCTGTTTTTTCGCCTTTTTTTAACTTAAAAGTTGCACAAAGAATAATGTTTTTTCCATTCTGAAAAGGCGAAACTTTGTAATTCCATTCGTTTGGAATAAAAGTTTTGTGCTTTTCTGTGTAATCACTTAAATCTATGTAATACGCTTCTACAAAAAGTTCGCTAATAGACAAATCAAAACATCTTGCATTCATAAAAAGCGCGCCTCCAACCGTTCCAGGAAGCCCCGCAAAGCGTTCTGCGCCACTAAATCCGTTTTTAGCGCAAAAATCCACAAATGAACTTATTGTTGCGCCCGCTTCTACAGAAACTAGCGCTTCGTTTTCGTTTATTTGGGAACTTTGTAGCAAATTTATTTTTTTAATACAAAGCAACGAAAGAACAACTCCGTTAAATCCGTTGTCGCAAAAAACAATGTTAGAACCGCCACCTAGAACAAAATAATTTATATTTTCGGATTTTAACGCTTGCAATAGGACAAAAAGCGAATCTAAATCTTGTGGTTCAAAAAAAACAGGAACTTTTCCGCCAATTTTAAAAGTTGTATGATTTGCCATTGGTTCATCAAAATAAATATTTCCCGTAAAATCACCAGAATCCTTAATTTTTTGCGCAAAAAGTTTGTAATCGTTCATAAATATATTATACACAAAGCAATTTCTAAAAACTAGTGCGCTATTTTCGCGTATTTTTTGCTTTTTATTAGATTGACAAATAAAAATTTGCTTTTTATACTTAATATAAGTTACAAAGTGTAACTTATTACAGAAGGGAACATTATGGATTATTTAGGGAAAAACACTTTTAAGTTAGGATTTGGCTTAATGCGACTTCCGAAAACTGCAAGCGGAAAAATCGACATTAACGAAATGAGTAAAATGGTAGACGCTTTTATTGCAGCGGGCGGAACTTATTTTGACACAGCGTACGTTTACGACAACGGCGAAAGCGAAAAAGCAACGAAACTTGCACTTGTAGACCGTTATCCTCGCGAAAAATTTACGCTTACAACAAAATTGTGTGCTTGGCTTCAGTGCCACGACGAAAAAAGTGCAAAGCAGCAATTCTACACAAGTTTGGAACGAACCGGCGCGGGCTACTTTGATTTTTATCTTCTTCACGCATTGCAGCGAAACAACTACAAAAAATACGACGAATATCATATCTGGGATTTTGTTCGCGAACTTAAAGCAAAAGGACTTGTAAAGCATTACGGCTTTTCATTCCACGGCGATCCAGATTTGCTGGAAGAACTTTTAACTGTGCATCCAGATGTTGATTTTATTCAGCTTCAAATAAATTACGCGGATTGGGAAAATCCTGGCGTTGCGTCCGGTGCGTGCTACGAAATTGCGCGTCGTCATAACGTTCCGATTACAGTTATGGAACCAATAAAAGGTGGTGCACTTGCAAATCCTGTTCCTGCGGTAAAAAAAGTGTTTGACGAAGAAGGCAAAAAAATTGCGGGCAACGAAAACCTTTCGTACGCATCTTGGGCAATTCGCTACGTTGCATCGCTGGACGGAATTATTACAGTTCTTTCCGGAATGTCAAACATGGCGCAAATGCAAGATAACCTTTCGTATATGCATAATTTTAAGCCGCTTTCTCTTGCAGAGCAGCAAGTTATTCGCCAAGCGCAAATTGCGTTGAACAGCGACAAGTCAATTCCGTGCACCGCGTGCCATTATTGCACAGACGGCTGCCCAAAGCACATTCCAATTCCAGAAATCTTTGCGGTGGAAAATCAAAAAGTGAACTTTAAAAGCTGGGACGGCGGAAAGCAAGCCTACGCAATTGCAACTGCAAACAAAGGCAAAGCAAGCGATTGCATTCACTGCGCAAAGTGCGAACGAAC
>CAZJOU010000028.1:0-16201 GCA_964547685.1 uncultured Treponema sp.
AACGTGAGAGAGAAAAGAAAAAACAAAAACTTCGCAGATGTGAAGTAAGGAAAAAAAATGAGATACGAAATGACAGATGAAAACAAAAAAGAAGTTCTTGAACAAATCGAAAGAGAAACTTCGGGAATGAAAGAAATTGCAAAAAGTTTTGGGTATGAACTTATTTACCCATTTTTCATAGATTATGAAAAGGAGATTATATTTCAAGGAAGTTTTAAGCCGATTAATGACTATTTGCCAAAAATTAGACTTAATGAAAATAACAAAGTGGAAATAGATACGGTTAGTTATGGTTCGTTGGATATAGATGAATATGAAAAATATCAAGAAGCAGTTCAAATGGCAAGAAACTTTGCGAGAGAAATAAAAGATTGGTTTGATGTAGGGAAATTTCCATTAGTATATTAAGGAGGTAGCAAAATGATAACAAAGCAAGAAAGAAAAGATGTTTGGATTGACCAAATTAAAACTGCTAGATATTTAGCAAATGAAGCCATTACAAACATCAAAGATGATGGAACTTGTAATTTTGACAGTGTAGATGTGATGAAAGAAAAATGGTTCACATATGAAGAAATGGTGCAGATGTTTAATGAATGTGGACTTTCTGCTTATAAACATCAAGGTTGTGTTAGAGTTTGTGGAATTGGTGGGCAAGCATATAAAAGACAAGTTTGGGCTGAAACATTTTCAAAAGAACTTTCTGAACAAGGTTTCAAAACTTCAATGTGGTATCAACTTGACTAGGGGGTTTGAATATGAATGACGTTATGAGAATTGTGAAAGATTGTGAACAAAAAGTTTGGGCGGATGCTTCAAAAGGTAAAACGTTTACCAAATATCAATGGCAGACTGAAAATAAGGAAGTTAGAGCCGCTGTTTGCGGTTATCTTTTCGGACAAGGATTTAATCTTAGTCCGTCAAGCAAATCAATAATAATAAAATGGCAGTAGGAGGCTATTTATGAATGAACTAACGACAAATCAAAACACGGAGATTGCGGATTATAAAGCAACCGCAATCGAGTATCTAAACAACATGGGGCAGAATCTGCCTCAGAATTATGCAACACAATTTATTGAATTGTGCCAAGCGTTTTCGCTTAATCCTTTTAAGCGTGAGTGTTATGCTATCCCTTATGGCAATAAGTTTAATATTATTACTGGTTATGAAGTCTACATTAAGCGTGCAGAAAGAACTGGAAAACTAGACGGCTGGAATGTTGAATTAAGCGGAAATCCACAAAACAAGAGCAGTTTGACGGCAACAATCACAATTTACAGAAAAGATTGGAAAATGCCATTTAAGCATACAGTTCTTTATTCTGAATGTTCACAGAATAGTCCTATTTGGCAGAAAATGCCTAGTTTTATGTTAAAGAAGGTTGCGATTGCGCAAGGTTTTAGATTGTGTTTTCCTGATGAATTGGGTGGAATGCCTTATACAAGTGATGAACTTCCGAGCGAAGAAAAGAACATCACAAATGAAGCAACCGTTAAAACAGAGCCAGTTCAAGAAAACAAAATAGAGCCACAAAATGCTGAATATGTTGAAGTTCAAGAAAATAATCCACAAGTTGTTTCGAGCAAGTTTGCAGACTTATTGCAGAAGTATCAAAAACAACTTGATAAGAATTATGAAAAGGCTTATGAAACATATCAAACTGGAAGCGACAGTGAAATGGTAGCAATGTATAACCGTTGCGTAACGTACTTGGGCAAAAAAGGAATTAAGGTGGCTTAAATGGCAGAAATAAAAAATCAACTTGAATTAGTTGTAACTAAAAATGTTGTGGGTGTTCTTGAAACAAACATTGCACAACTTGAAGATTATGTAAATCAAAAACTTGCAGAATATAACCCAGAGCAATATAAAGGCGATGCTAATTCTGCAAAAAAAGACAGAGCGGAATTAAACAATTCCAAAAAGTTCTTGTCGCAAGCAAGAATAAATCTTATGAAAGAGTTGATGAAACCTTATTCAGATTTTGAAACTAGGTGCAAAAACCTAGAAAAGAAAATCGATTCTGTTTCTAGTCAACTTGATGAGATTGTCAAAGAAAAGGAAAACGAAGAAAAGCAACAAAAAAAGGATTTTGTAACAGAGATTTGGAAAAGCAAAAACTTTGATTTAGTTCTGCTTGAAAAAATCTTTAATCAAAAATGGTTGAATAAGACAACAAAAAAAGAAGATATTTCAGATGAAATGGATTCAATAATCAAAAAAATCTATACAGAACTGAAAATCATTGACCGTTGCGAAGATGCAGAAACCTTGAAAGCACATTATCTTATCAATCTTGATTTGAATGAAACACTTGCTTATGGTGAACAATTAAAAGAAACTCGTAAACTTGCGGAAGATGAAGCCAAAAATCGTAATGAGCGTGAGCATAACGAAAAAATTGCAGAACAGAAAAAAGAAGTTGCGGAAGAGGCATTAAATATTGTTCGTCAAGAAACTGTGTCTGATTTAGTAAGTCAAGCATTAGAAGTTGATACAATTTCAACTGTAAAAGAATACGTTGTTTCAATAAAAGCAACAGATGAGCAGTTGTTAAAATTGAAATCTGCTTGTAATGAAATTGGCATTGAATACGGTGTTGAAGAATTGGAATTTTAGGGGTAAAAAAATGACAGAAAATATTGTTTTGAATACAACGCAACAAAGGGTTTTTAACTACATTCTTGATTTTGGTTCAATTACTACTTTACAAGCGTGTAATGATTTAGGCGAAACTAGGCTTTCGGCTCGTATTTATGAACTGAAAGATAAAGGTGTGCATATTGGCTATGACTGGATAGAAGTTGCTAACAGATATGGCGAAAAACGCAGAGTAAAGAAATATTACATTGCGTAAGGGGTTTTTGAAATGAATGTAAACATCAAACTAATTGAAAATGGTAAAATGCCAGAGTTTAAAACAGATGGTGCAGTTTGTGCAGATTGTTATGCAAGATGTGAAGAGGACATAATTATTTTTCCACATACAAGGCAATTAGTATCACTTGGATTTGCTATCGAACTTCCAAAAGGTTATGAAGCACAAATTAGGGGGAGAAGTGGATTGACTTCTAAGGAAATTGATAATGGATTTGGAACTATTGATTGTGATTACCGTGGCGAAGTCAAGGCTTGTGTTATAAACAATGGCAATAAAAACTTTGTTGTTCATAATGGCGACAGAATTTGTCAAATGGCAATTCGTGAAGTACCGCAGATAAGTTTTGAACAAGTTGATGAACTTTCAGAAACAGAGCGTGGAAATGGCGGATTTGGTTCTACGGGTGAAAAATGAAAGAGAATGTAAAGGATTATTTACAAAAAGAATTTGTAAAAAGAGATATGAAAGTAAATCTAAGAAATTGTAACGAAAGCGATTTATTTTATTATCTTGTTTATTTCAAAGAGGGATTGGCATTACCCGATTATATGGTTTCAATTTTTATGAAATATGCAAAAGAAATTCTTGATGTAAATGATGTTATTAAACGAATCGGAGAATTAAAAACTGGTGATATAAATTTCAGTGATTTTCTTACTTGTGAAGAAATGGCTGAATATTTAGAAAATGGAGATAAATTATGACAGATTTAAATTCAGTTGTAGTGGTTGGTAGAGTTACAAAAGATTGTAATTCAGAAAATGGAAGTTTTGGTTATTTGCAAAATGGTACTGCGCTTGCAAAAATTAGTATTGCGGTAAACAGAGCAAAAAAAGATGCTAATGGGCAATGGCAAGATGAAGCAAGTTTTTTCAATGTAACAATTTTTGGAAAACTTGCAGAAAATGTTGCTCCTAGATTAAAGAAAGGTGTTCAAGTTGCCGTGGCGGGTTCACTAAAACAAGACCGTTGGCAAAAAGACGGACAGAACTTTAGTTCAGTTGGAATTATTGCGGATGCAGTTCAAGTATTTGCTCCAAAAAGTCAGAATGAACAGAATGTTGTTAACAACAATCAGCAGACTTATCAGCAAGCGTATCAACAGAATATTCAGCAACAGAATCAGCAAAATCAAATGCAACAACCTAACTTTCAGACAATGCAACAACCAATGAATAATCAGAATGGTGGCGTTGGGGAGTTCTTTGAGGATATTCCGTTTTAATGTTGCATTAATAGTTAAAGTTTTTGGTGGAAAAATTGTAGGGGTAAAAAATGAAAGCATTAAGAATTAAAGCAGACGGCAGAGATATTTACAAAAAGCGTTTTGAGATAAGCGAAAAAACGAAACTTGCGTTTAAGTCGTTTATTTATGGCGCAATCGTTATGTACGTTGTTCTGCATTGCTTTATGTAAATAAAAAAAATCGGAGAGAGAATCTATTTATTAATTCTGCATTAAGCAGATAAGGAGTTTTATTTTATGTCAAAAAAAGAAGAAAAACTAAGTGCTTACGAGGAACTTGTAAAGAAGTATCTTGATAAGCAAATGGAAAACGACACGGCACTGAAAAACGTGTACGATTCAGCAAAGATTAAAGACTGCTTTAAGTACATTACAGAATTAGCACGGAAACAAGCAGTCAATAATTGTGCAATGATTGAAGATAGTCAAGTTTACAAATGGGCAAGAGATTATTATCTTGAAGAACTTCCGAAACAGGCAAACAAAGATGTTTCAGATAAAGTTAAGAATATGACAGAGAAACTTGATAGTGCTATTCAAAAATCTGATGAATATTCTAAAGCAACGAAAGAAGTTTTGAATAAAGCCGATATGGTGCTTGAAAGAGCAGGTCAAATGAGTTTTGAGTTCTAGGAGATTTGATATGACAATTTGTGATTATTCAGACAGACTAGAAATCGAAAATGGTTTGCTTGTTAGAATTGTAACGGCAACGGCAAGAAAAGATAAATCTAAAACGTTAGATGTATACAAGCAGTTTGAAAATGGAGATTGTTTTTGCAGAAATCTTTATTACTCATTCTATGGTTATCGTGTGGGGTTTCCCGATGAAGTAAACAGTTTGTATGGCAGACGTGGAACTTGTGATTTTATCCAAAAACTTGATGACTATGGAGATTGTAAAAAAATAACTTCTTTTCCAAGTCGGATTATTTCAGACAATGAGAAAAAACTCATTGAAGAAAAATATTCAGAGTTCAAATATATCTTGAAAAAATATCCGCATACGATTGAACAGACAATGCAGATTCTTGATATTTGGAAAACTCATAAGGATATTGAGTTTTTGCTTGCAACCGAATATGACAGAGTTGCATTGAATAAATCTTTTTGGAAACTAAGCAAAGATAAGCAAAAAGAAATATGCAACTTTATCAGAAAAAATCCTAATCACAAGAATTTTTCTTTGCAAGATATTCAGACAATTATAAAGTTCAATGCAAATATCGAAGATTTTATTGTTTACAAGGATTTTTGCTTTATGAATAGAAAAGTATCTTATGACGTTTATAAATATCTTAGAAAAATCGGAAAACCCGATATTTCTGGTATTTATCTTTATAAGGATTATCACGATTTACTTGTTCAGACTAATCACGATAAAAACAGTGCTTATTGGAAATTTCCGAAAAACTTGCAGAAAAAACACGATGAATTGCTAGAAGAGGTGAAACGCATAAATGAACTTGAAGAAATTGAGAAACTTAAAAAGAAACAGAATGACTATAAAAAAGTTGTGAAAAATCTTTTCAAGTTTAAGAAAGACATTGACGGATATTCGGTTTATGTTCCCGAAAATGTTGAAGATATACAATTTCAAGCGGAAAAACTTCACCAATGTTTAATTCAATGTGATTATGTTTCGCAAGTAATAAACAAATCTTGTGTTCTTGTTTTTATCCGCAAAGACAACGAGCCGATTGCTACAGTTCAATTATTGCGTGGCGACAAAATCGGACAGTTCTATGCAGATGAACTAGACCGAGATAATTGTTTGCCGATAGATGAAGTGCGTAGCGTTTTCAATAAATGGCTAACTTGGAAAAAATCTATAAGAAAGGTGGCGTAAGTATGAAAGAGTTAGATACAATTTTTGTTAGAAATTTAAGAGCAATTCTTAAAAATCGAAATATGAAAATCTCTCATATAGAAGATGAGATTCATCACATGAGAGGTTATTTTGCAGATAGTAAAGCAAAAGGGCGTTGTATATCTTTAGAAACTGCATTAAAAATTTCAAAACTTTTAGATGTTAGCGTTGAAGATTTGTGTAATGCAGATTTTTATAAAAAAGTTGAATTAGAAACTATTAACAGAGATATAAAAGAACTTGAAGAAAAAAGACGGCTTTTATTTGCTAGTGATATAGAAAAGTTAGAAGAAAAGAAAAGAGCCTTGTTTACTGATACGGCGATTATAGCGGAGAGTATATAATGTCAAAAAGCAAAATACCACTTAAAAAAGTTCAGAAAGCGTTTTCGTCCGCAATAAGAAGACGTGATTGCAGATGTATGATAAAAGATGAAGAGCCGTGTTCTGGAGCGTTGGAGTGTTCTCATTTCTTTACGCAAGGTGCAAATCCTAGTTTGATGTTTTACCCTGCCAATGCTTATGCACAGTGTCAAAGACATCATTTTAATCATCATCATAACAAAGAGCCGTTTTATATGAATTGGTTAATGAGTGCGCACGAAACAGATTTTCTTGAAATGCAGAGTTTAAGACACTGTTTCATAAAGTACACAGACGAACTTAAAGCGAAAATTATAAAGTTATGCAATGAAGATAGATTAAACGAATTGCAGAGTTTATTAAAAAAGGAGTTGCAGAATGGTGGAGTTTAGTCGTCTTGATTTGATAACAATAAAAGCGTGTCTTGTATATGTGCAAGAAAATTCAGATATACTAAGTTTTTTAGATATTATAAAGAAACTTGATATAGTTCTAAACAAGTTAGAAGAAACAGACAAAAAGGCGGTTCTAAAATATGAGTAAAATTATATTTATTTTTATGGCAGGTTTTGTCGGTTATTTTTTAGGGCAAATATCTGTTTTGTACAAACTTTCAAAAATGAGCGAAGAATCGTTTTTTAGGTTCTTTTTTAGGATGTATCTGATGAGAAAAAATAGTGAGGATAAAAAATAATGCGTTTGATAAATGATGATTTTTTGAATGTTGTAAAGACTATTCCTAGTACTTCTATTGATTGCGTGATAACTGATTGTCCTTATCATATAGTCGCTGGTGGTATTGGTAATAATCCAAATGAGCCAAAAGGGGTGTTGAGAAGAAGATTTCAGTCGGACGGTACAAACTGTAGTAATAAATGGGTTAAGAAAAATGAATCTGCTTATATATCTGCGGTTAGACAAGGAAAAATGTTTGAGCATAATGATATTAAATTTTCAGAATGGTTGCCCGATGTCTATAGAGTTCTAAAAGACGATTGCCATTGCTACATAATGATAAATGGTCGCAATCTTATGAAACTTCAACAAGAGGCAGAAAAAGTAGGTTTTCAGTTTCAAAATTTGCTTGTTTGGAAAAAACAAAATGCAACGCCAAGTCAATATTATATGCAACAATGTGAGTTTATTTTGCTTTTGAAAAAAGGGCATTCAAGACCTATTAACAACTTAGGAACAATGAATTGTTTTGATATTCCTAACATAATCGGGAAGAAAGTTCACCCAACAGAAAAACCTATTGAACTTATGAAAATAATGGTTGAAAACTCAACTAATGAAAATGATGTTGTTCTTGACCCTTTCATGGGGAGCGGTTCAACTGGAGTTGCTTGCAAACTTTCTAATCGAGATTTTATCGGTATCGAAATTGATAAAACTTATTTTGATATTGCAAATAAAAGAATAGAAGAAGTTTCTAGTCCAACTAGATTTGAACAACTTGAATTATTTGGAGCGTAAAAATGGAAATGTTTTTTAATATGACAAAAAAAGAGATTAAGAAAGAATTTGATACTGTGCAAAAAAATATAAAGACTGTAAAGAATCTTTTATTTTTAGCAATAAATAATTCACATGAAGAACTTGATGATAAAAATTCTAATGAAGAATTAAACTTTGAGGGGGCGAATGTGGCTCAAATTTCAGCATTAAAATTGGTTCTTTATGCTTTGACGCAAAAATCAATAATTTTACATTCTTTAATTGAGGATAAAAGTAATGGAAAAGACAAATGCAATAATGAAGATTGAATCGTATTCAAAAGGAATGTTGCTTTTAAGTGTTTCTGACTTTGGAATACAAGCAAGAATTAAAAGTTTAGTTGAATTGTGCGACAAAAAGCACGGTTCTTTTATAAAACTTGAAATGTCGCCACCTTATAAGAAGCGTAGCCTCGATGAGAACTCGAAATGGTGGAGCATGTGTACAGAATACGGCAATTATTGTGGAATGACAAAAGACGATGTTGCAATGGGCGTTAAATATCGTGCAATGGAAGAGGGCTTATGGCAAGGTGAAAATATGCCATTCTCTAAAAATGGAATAAAAAGACCAGTTAGCACAACAAAGGCTAATACTGTAGAAATGGCAACATTGATTGATGTGCTTTATAGAATTGCATCAGAGGACGGATATGTATTCAAAGAATGAAAATAAAACGATTTGCCAAAAGACTATGAAAACTTGCTTTTCTAAAAAGGATGCTGGTAACTGCATAAGAAGATTCAAGACTAGAAGAAGAAAGACATTTAATCGGCAAAAGCAAATTCCGATGACTAGTTATTATTGTGAGTATTGCGGAACTTATCATCTTACGCATAATAGAAAGTTTTTGTACAGATAAAAAAAGGTAATAAAAAAAAATAAAAAACAGTTGACACAAAGTAAAAAAGAAAGTACAATGTAATTATAAAACGTGAGAGAGAAAAGAAAAAACAAAAACTTCGCAGATGTGAAGTAAGGAAGAAAAAATGATTATTAAAACAAAAATATTTAGTAACTATTGGGTAGGTAAGTATGGAGTGCTAGCAGATAATGTTTATATTTATTTGCGACAGAACAAGAAATCTTTTTCAGTTATAAAAAAGGATTATTCAAAAGAATGGAGAGTTAAATATTCTGGAACTGAAAACTTTCCAACAGAAAAAGAAGCAGTTGACTATTACAATAATCTTTTCGGAAAACTTAAAGAAGCAGAAAAAAATGGTAATGGTTGTTTGCACGAAACACTTTGTAATTTTTAAGAAAAGGGGGATATGAATTATGAAAACAGTATGGTGCAGAAAAAGTGAAAATGATGAGTGGTTTGACACAACGTTTCCGCCAAAAAGCATTGGTGGGCAGATGATGATTGGGATTTCAGAATCTTGTGGTAAAAATCTTTGGAAACTTGCAGAGCAAAAAAAAGATATTTACGGAAACTTTGTAAAAGGTGATAAAAATGATAAATAAAATGTGCGAACTATTTACACGAATTAAGAATATGTGCTATAATTCGCATAAACGAAATAAGAGATTGATAAACTCTTTGACATACAGAAAAGGATTAAGAACCTATAATTCAGCAGGTTTGTACTCTTTCTTTTCTGGGAGTATTCGGACTTATCAACCGAGCCTGTTGAATTATAGGTTTTTTATTTCTTGGGAGGTTTTTAGGTGGCTGAAAAACGGATGTTCGCAAAGTCGATAGTTCTTTCAGATGATTTTCTTGATATGCCAGCAACGGCAAGATGTTTGTATTTTACATTGAATATGCTTGCAGATGATGACGGATTTGTTAATTCGCCAAAGTCGATAATGCGACAGTGTATGGCAACTATTGACGATATGAAAATCTTGCTTGCAAAGTGTTTTTTAATTCCGTTCGATTCGGGAATTGTTGTTATTCGACATTGGCGGATAAATAACTATCTAAGGTGCGATAGATACACTCCGACAAAATTCTTGGAAGAAAAAGCACAGTTGTTGATAGAAAAAGACGGTTCATATTCAAAGATTAAAAATCAAGATGAACTTGTACAAAAAGCAGAGCCGATTGTAATTGAACAGAAAACTGAAATTACGGAGCAGAAAATTGAACTTCCAAAAGTTGAAGAGAAATCTGTTTCTGATAATTCTGTTAAAAAAGAAAAAGTTGTTCCGCTTGTAGAAAGAGAGCCGAAAAACGATATTGAAACTGTTGAAAAGGAATATTTGATAAATTACAACAAACTTCATAATGCAGGAGTTTTACCTAGTCCAAAACCTGTTATGAATTGGGTTGTTTCAAGAAAAATAACAAAAGAAGTTATTAAGAAGTACGGACTAGAAACAATTATTAAAGCGGTAAAGAAAAGCCTAACAAATAATTTCTGTATTCAGAAAGGTTATGCGTTGAATATTATTCTTTCAACTGGAGTTCTATCCGAACTAATAAATGGCGGAGTTGACCCACCAAAAAGGCAGTTGCAAGAAAAATATGATATGTCTGATTTGTTAGTTGGAGGTTAGTATGGAACAGATATTCAAAGGCTTTTCTTTCTTGAATGACTTTAAGACTGAGGAACGAAAGTTGAATTGCGAAAAACACGGCTTATATCAAGCGTATGTTTCAGTTGATTCAAAAGGAAATGAAAGACGTTTAACTGGTTGTCCTTTATGTATTAAAGAACAAGAAAATGAAGAACTCCGAGAGCAGAGAAAGCAAGATGAAAAGCGTTACAGAGAAATGAATATCGAGCCTGAATTCTTTGACAAAACTTTTGAAGATTTTGTTCCAAAAACTGAAAGTCAAAATAAAGCGTTATTATCAGTTAAAAAAATGGTTTCTGAAAAGCACGGAAAAATTGTTTTGATAGGTTCAAATGGAGTTGGAAAAACAATGCTTGCAAGTATTGCGACAAAAGAACTATGTGGAAAGATTTATTCAATGTATGAAATTTCCGCAATGATTCGACAGTCTTATACAATCAAAGCAGAGCGAAGCGAACTTGAAATTGTGAATGAACTTGCAAGCGTTCCATTTTTGGCAATAGATGAACTTGGACGAACTAAAAGCAGTGAAACAGAGCAGAATTGGCTAAGTTACATTTTGGATAAACGTCATACAAGAAAACTTCCGTTTATGCTTATGAGCAACGGACATTTCAAGAAGTTTTGCAAACTTGGCGGTTGTCCTAGATGTTTTGAAAACTTTGTTGATAACGATGTTCTTTCAAGATTACATGAAGATTCAACAGTGATAATGATTGATGCGCCTGATGAAAGAATAAAAAGGCGGTAAATATGAGAGTTATCAAAAAGAAAAAACACGGCAGAAACGTTTATCAAAAAGAAAGTGTAAAAGGACTTGTTTTTTATGCGATTGTAATAGCAATAACGCTTGTAATAATCGCAATTAATTTAGGGCTATAAGTGCTTTGCCACTATAGAAATATAGGCGTGGTGCAAAGGGTAAGTTTTATTCTTTGCACCTTTTAAGGAGATTTAATTATGGAACGATTAGTTATAGGAACTGTAACCGAAGAAAACTTCTATATCGAATTGGAAGAAAAAACTGTTATTGCCACATTTACGGCTATATGTCGTGGTATACATTCATTTTCTGCTAATCACGATATATTCGATGAAGATATACAGTTTGACGGAATTAAAGACATAGACGTTGAATTTTATACAGAAATGGGCGAAATAGCAAATCTTACTCAAGATGAAATAAAACAAGCGGAAAAAATAATTTCTGATTATGTTGAATTAGAAGCAAATA
This sequence comes from uncultured Treponema sp., assembly GCA_964547685.1. GTDB lineage: Bacteria > Spirochaetota > Spirochaetia > Treponematales > Treponemataceae > Treponema_D. Next base: position 11,622 of record CAZJOU010000028.1, read on the forward strand.
TTGATTGGGATTATCAAAATGAAGAGCCACTTATAGAAGATGAAGAATACGAGGAGTGTTTTTAATGGTTTATCAAGGAAGTAAAGCAAAACTAAGACAATACATAGTTCCGATTCTTCAAAAGTGCATAGATGAAAATAATGTTATTCATTATATAGAGCCTTTTGTTGGCGGAGCAAATGTTATCGACCATATAAAATGTGAAAACAAAGACGGCTCGGATTTGAATAGTTATTTGATAGACCTTTTGATTTATATGCAAACTGACCCAGATTTAACGCTTGCACCAGAAGAATGTCCTTTTGAATTGTATAGCAAAGTGAGAGATGATTATAATTCATATTTTCATAAATACTCACGCCCATACACCGCTTTAATAGGTTATTTTGCTTCTTATGGCGGAAGATTTTTTGACGGTGGCTATGGCAGAGATAGCAAAGGCGGACGAAGCATTTATACAGAAAGACTAAAGAACGCTAGAGAACAAGCACCTTTGCTAATCGACACTTATTTTTCGTGGAAACATTATTTAGATTGGAGTACAGAAAATTTGAACAACTGCGTTTTATATTTAGACCCACCATATAAAAACACGAAAAATTATTCACGTTTCAAAATTGATGATTACAACATTTTTTATGACTTTTGCAGAAAAATGGCTAAGAAAAATTACGTGTTCATTTCTGAATATCAAATGCCAGAAGATTTTACTTGCATTTGGCAAAAAGAACGCAAAGTTATGCAGAAATCCGACAGAGAAAAAGCGGATATTGCAACTGAAAAACTTTATTACATAAGCGAATTATAAGGAGTAACAAAATGACACAAGAGCAAAAGAAGTTTTACGACATCAAAAAAACAAAAACTAGCGAATATAAAGTTGCTGGGGAAGATGTACAGTACAAAATCATTGTTGATGATGACAATAAAGAAGTTATCTTGCAATTTGAAGAAAGCAATTCAAAACAAGATTGGTTGCATAATTTTCAGTGGTTGCCATTTCCTTTGCGTTTAGATAATAAACACGATGTTTGGGTAACTAAGGGCTTTGCTTGTGCTTATAGTTCTACAGAATTTAAGCCGATAAACGAGTTTATCCTTGAAGTAATGAATTATCAAAATTATAAAACTATAATTCGAGGTTGGAGTTTTGGAAGTGCAATGGCTAAAATAGCAACTTTAGATTATTTCTACATAACAGGAGTTCCGATTGATGAACTTACAACTTATGGCGATGTTAAATGTTTCTTAAATCCATTTATAAAAAAGCAAATGAAAAAAAGTGCAAAATCAATTCACGAATATTGTTGTATAAACGATTTTGTAACTTGGGGAATACCACTTTATCACAGAACGCACAAGTGCAAAGTTGGCGGAAAGTTTAGTTTTAAGAAGATATTTAACACTGAATACACTCATACTCATTATGAAGAATATGACTATTCAGAATATGAAAAATAATATTTCTGCCGTTGGCAGTAAATATATACACGAGTATTGCCTAAGTCATCGTTGAATGTAATTATGCAAACTTGTGGCACTTTCTGCTTGTTAGTAGTGTCGTTGTATTAAAACAAGCGGGTGGATTTATTGGTTGGCAAAGCGGAATTAGACGTTTGGCAGTCGGACAGACGATAACTTTTTTAGAGGTTGAATTATGACATTTGATAAATCGAAAGTATTTACATCAGTAAACGCAAATGAAGTCAAAATTGGAAGCAAGGGTTTCTTTGCTGAAACTCTTGCAGAACTAAAAAGTTATGTAAAAATAGAGATTGCTTTAGATGAAGTTGCTGAAATTCTTGATGACGGCTGTGCGTTTCGTTTTTGTTCTGACAATAGAACAAGATATGCACTTTTCTATCTAGTTGAAGAACCAAAGGAACAAAAATACAGACCATACAAGGACACGGACGAGATGATTGCGGATTTTCTGGAGCGGTATAACAACTATTCCAAAACAAGCAACTGCCACAATCCGATGTACAATCCGCTTATCTGGATAAAAGACAAAGCGATTGGTGTCAAAGAACTGATTACCCAGTCTTTTGGAGATTCTGCTAATGGAAGGTCAATGGAGCAACTTTTTAAAGAGTTCATATACTTAGACGGCAGTCCGTGTGGAAAATTGGCGGAGTAAAAATGTTAAAGAAGAAAGCAAAATTACGTAGATTAGGATTGATAAAAAGAAGTCATAAAGGAGCAAACAAAAATGACAAAAGAAGAATTGAAAGAAATAAACAATTATAGACCGATAGTAAATTGCAGTATTTTAGATTTATATAAATTAGTTAATTCAAAATGTTTTTGTTTTTCTGTAGGGCAAAGAATTTCACTTCCAGAGTTTACAGTTCCATCGGTAATTATTGACGGTGAAAACAGAATGGAATTTGAAGAGCATAAAATCAAAGACAACGCGATTATTTACAAGATAACAGACAAATACATTTACCTAGTCTTTGAGCATTGCCTTTTTCAGACTGAAATAGACTTAAACAACCAAACAAAATGGAAGAAAACACAGTTGTATCAGTATCTGCATATAACATTCAAGAAAGCGATGAAAGACGCAGGTATTAAAGCAAAGAAAGTTAATCTTCTTAGTTACGATGAAGTGTTCGGTAAATGTCGGCTTGATTATTTCAAATACGCAAAAAATAGGATTGCGTCAACGTTAGACGAAAGTTGTACAGAATGGTGGTGGCTAAATACTGTCGCTTTTTCCAGTCATTTCTGTTATTCCGACAGCTATGGGTATTCCTACTACAACCGTGCGAGCGATACGAGCAGTTTTCTTCGTCCCCGCTTTGCAATAAAGATAGGAGAATAACAGAATGATAATCGACCAAAAAATTAAATGTCCGTTTTCAGACTACCTAGACAATGAAACGGACGACAAACTTCGTGATTTCGTTTCGGCAAGGCAAGTTGACACAAAGGAAGTGAAGAAAGTTGCGGAGCGGAAAATCAAGGAACTGTGCGGAGTTATAGCAATGTGCGGAAAACTGGAAGAACAGAATGCTACTAATTGACTTAGAAAATGCACAAGTTGCAGATGTTCCGGCAGATGAAAAAGTTGATAAAACTTTTGTTTGTGATAAATGCAAAAAAGAAATTCACGACAAAGGACGTTTAATCACAACTTTTTTCAAACTTGAAAATGTTGATGATGTGCAACTTTGTAGAAAATGCAAAAGAGATTTTGAGAAGTTTTGCGAAAAACCAATTACAGAATATTCTCAAAAATTATTAAGAGAATTTATAGGAGAAAAAAAATGAACGACATTGATAAAGAAAAAATGAAAACTATCACAAAATTAAGAAACGATTGGGAGAAAAAGCAAAATGAGGCATACGACAATTATCAAAGTGGCGGAGAAAATCGCTACTATACTACTTATGAAAAATATCGTAATTACATTGAAATTTTGGATTTGGCGGAGGATAAAATAACTCAAAACGATAATCGTTCTAACAGAAGAATGGCAAATATAGAAAGTTTCTGCCAATCCCTTAAAGATAAAACTTACACAAAAAAAGAAGTGGAAGAATTAATTTTTAAGACAATTAATTTTTAAGGGGGATTAAATGACATTCGATATTTTTTCAAAACGCTTGAAAATCATCAAGCACGATTACAACGAGCAGGAAACTAAAATGAACACAGTTTTAGACAGTCTGAAAATTCTGTATGACGATTTAACAGGTGTACATCAAGATTGGCTTTCAAGGATAATCGACAACCACTTAGCAACTTTGTTTATGTGCGTAAATCCAAAACTTACCGAAGAGCAAGCGTTGAAAGAAGTTGATTACTACGTATGGGAAAACGACTTCGACGGCGAGGTTACATCAGACGGCAAGACTTATCACTTGGATAATGATAAGGAACTTTACGAATATATTTTGAGTTTATAGGAGAAAAGAAAATGGTACGAAATAATTTTGAAGAAGAAAAGTTTAAGCAAGAAGCAAGAATATTATTGAATAGATGTCAATGTGATTCATATTGCGATATGCCCGATTTTGTAATTGCCGAATATCTTGTTGATTGCATTAACACATTGCATAAAGGCGTAGAAAAAACAGAAAAATTAGGCTATTTGAAATCATCTTTTGATTTATATGAGTAAAGAAATGATAACATTAGATTCTTGCATAACATCGCCTAATTTTCAATTTGACGGTGGATTAGTATATGAAGAGGAGAACAAAAATGATTGACTTAAACGAATTATGCAAAGTAACACTAGCGAACGCAGAAAAGCGACACGCTAACGGCGGAAACGTAACAACCGAAACAAGAAAGATGCTAAAACATTGTGCTACAGAAGTTGTGGAGGCAATGGAGGCTTACTCAATTAGTTTTGGAGAACATTTTTCAAGACCAGATTATCTAACTAGCGAAATGGATTTGGAGCAGTTTACATCTGAATTAGCCGACATTATTTGTTGCGTTTTAATCATAGCAGGAAAAGAGAACATCGACATTGAGCAGGCAATAAACGACTGCATAGAAAAAAATAGAAAACGTGCAGAAAAAATAGGAGATAAACTATGACAGAAATTTCAATCGCAAT
>CAZJOU010000029.1:0-3118 GCA_964547685.1 uncultured Treponema sp.
CTTCTGGCGGTTCGGTATCTACAGATTCGCCCAAGCCAACTTCGCACGAAAGCACACCACAAACAAAAAGCGTTGCTACCCCCCCCCATACAAATTTTAGCAAATTTTTTCTTAAAAATTTTTCTAATTCAAATAAAACTTTTTTCATATACATCTCCAACCTTTCCAAATAGACCAACTTCGTTTATAGCACAGAATTTTTTTAAGTCAAATTTTTAATTTTTTTTGATTTTTGACACGTCGTCTTTTTGAATGTCGGTAAATGTTACGAAAATCTTTAATTTTAGGACTGGAAATTACCTCCTATAATTTCCAGTCCATTAAAACTTGCTTCGCAAGTTTTACGAGTACTTTGCGAACATCCTTGTTCGCAGTTGGCTCACCATTGTAAGAATAGCGAAGCGTGTCATTTTCGCGCTAGCGTAGCACGTCATTGTTGACCGAGTTTGCTATGCAAACATCGCAGGTCTCGACCCGACAATCTACTTGTTTGACGCATTCGCTATTCGCGTGCAAGTTTCACAAGACTATATGTTGTATAGTTATAAAAAGTATTGTATAGTATAAATGGCATTCGCAAGTGAATGGCGGTCTTGCTTCCGAACTCAAACCGTTTTTACGGAATTTTGGCTAGGAGGCTAAGAGATGACAATTTACGAAATTATTTCGTTAGCAATTAATATTGCTATTTTAGTTATCACTTTACTTAGTTACCTCCACAATAAAAGAGATAAATGAGTAAAAAATAAGCCCGCCAACGTATTGAACCACAATGGCGAGCTTTGCATCTAAATTGTGAGGCAAGACGCTAAACTTGCGAATGCCTTTTATTTAATATAACATAATTTGCAAAATTGTCAAAGTAAAAGTAATGTAGCACGACATCGCTATGCTAGCGTAACACGTCATTCCGACGAATGTCGGAATCTACTTGTTTGGTGCATTCGATATTCCGCCGCAAATTCTGCGAAGAATCTAAAAAATTTGAAATTTCAAACACGTCTATAACTATTTAAATGGATTTACAATTTTTACACCATGAACAATTTGTCCGTCATTTAAGTCTTCTGAAATCAATATATTACATTTCGTTTCTTTTGCAGCACCAATTATTAAAGAATCCCAAAATGAAAACTGAGTTTCCTCTTTTATTTGCAAAGCAGATAAAATTGTTTGTACATTATTCAAATGAACTGGAAGTTGGCTAAACAGTTTTATATATTCTTGAACTTTATTATTTGGAATATTAATTTTATTAAGGCAAACATTACAAAATTCCTGCAAAACTTGCATAGAAATTTGAATATTTCCAAGATTTAACAAATATTTAAAAAGATTTTGTGCTTTATTTTGCTTTTCTACATCACGACAATCATATAAATAACAAAGGAAGTTTGTATCTAAAAAAATCTTGTCATCTTGTGTAAAGTTCATCTCTACTCCATTTTTTTAAAGAAGCATATCCTTGTTTTTTAGCATCCTTAAAGCTATTATTGAATGCAGATTTTAATGATGTTTTTTCAGCATTTTTCACATATAACCGCAATATGAATTCTACAGCTTCTTTAGAATCTGAAATTCCACTGTAATTTTCTGCTTCTTTTACAAGTGTAGAATTCAATACACTAACATCACACATATCAACCTCCACTACTAAAAAAATAACATAATTTGCAAAATTGTCAAAGTAAAAGTAACGTAGCACGACATCGCTATACTAGCGTATCACGTCATTCCGACGAATGTCGGAATCTACTTGTTTGGTGCATTCGCTATTTACGCGCCAGCCCCTGCGATGTTTTCGTAAGAAAACTTGACAGGAATCTACTAAATGAACAGATTAGTTTATTTCATCTGGGCGGTTTCGATATAACCAGTTGAACTTGAAACTTTTATTGCGTAGCCCATTATAGGATTACTTGTTCCATTTCCCCAAACAGTATCATTACAGGTTGCTCCATAACTTGTGCCTGAGTGATTATGTATTTCATCTCCAGTCATTGAGTTTGCAATTGTCCAATCTGTAGTTGAAGTTTTCCAAACTCCAATATTCATTCTGTTATTTCCTTGACTACCTAAAGAAGCTGTATAACTTGTTGGAATTACAGAACATTCCCAATTACCTGTAAATGCATCATCTGAAGAACCTATTGCGGAATTTGTTGAAGAAACCTTATATGCCATTTTTGGTTTTACACAACTTGTTGCATAATAACCAATGTAAGGTGTCCAATATCCAGAAGCATTTTTAGCAACATCCAAACTAAGATTAGAACCGACAACACCATTGCTATCTACAACACAAGTAGTAAATGTTCCTGAATAACTAGAAGCATAAGCATAAACCAAATCCAAATTCATTGGGTCATAAGCTGCAATGTGGATTCCGCCTGACTTGTCAACAATCATCTGGCAGTATTCTCCAGCGTTTTCTAAGTCACCTGTAAATACTTGAACTGGTTCTGACCATGCACTTGCTGTTGTATCTCCATTGTGCAATGTTAATGGCGAAGTTAAATATCGGTAATAAAGATGACGATTTTCAGAATCATACCAAACTATACTAACTACATCTGTAGTTGAACTAGAACCTGTAGTTACTCCCAAAGAAACATATTCGCCAGCAGAATATCCTGTATTGCTTCCTGCCACTAAACAAACCGTACTGTTTCTATAATAATACGGTTTAGAAGCTATATCATAATCAATAAACTGACCAAAATCTGTTGATTCGAATGCAGTTGTTTTTGGGTTAGAATTTGCACTAGAAGAGTCTGTACAAGAAACTTTTATATAAAGCTGTGTTGCAGGAATATTTGTGCTAGTCCATGTTTCTGAATAATTCCAAAATGTTTTTGAATCATATGTTAAACAATTACTTTCATAGTCAGTTCCTGAAGTATATTCAGGATCAACTAAAGTAAACCATACATCTCCTTCACTATAGTAAGAACCATTTGTAATATAAATTTTATAAGTTGCAGTAGTTCCATAACCTATATATTGATAATCATTTTCTGAAAGAGCAGCTCCTGTTGAATCACAGAAAGTTATTTCCGTACCATTTTCCCATGAACCAAGTTGTTTTAAAGAAAGTGCAACGTGACCATATGTATTA
>CAZJOU010000029.1:3218-13039 GCA_964547685.1 uncultured Treponema sp.
CTTTGTCCAGTTTCTGAAATACCCCATCGGCTTGTCATAAATTGGAATTTACCAGCACTAGGGTTGCTATTAATATCTCCACCAGCTGCTACACCGTAACTGTAACCAAGACTATCATAAGCAAATCCAACTGATGTAAAGAAGTCATAACCACCCATCCAATATAATGATGAATAAGTTGTATTGTTCACAGTTCCACCCATGCTAAAATACAAAGGTCCGTTTACGAAAGCCGCACCAATCGCTCCAGTGTTTGGATCTATTTTCATAATAGGTTGTTCAATAGAACCCGAAACTGGTTTAAATGCTTCGCTATTAAACTGCCATACATCTAACACAACATCATCGGTAAGCAAGTTGTTACTGTCTCCGTTTGGCTGACGGTTATAGTAGTTCGCGTAAATTTTTGAATCGCCAGTTGTACTTGTTGTTGTTTCAGTGTAGTCGCCTTTTGCATCGTCGCTATTTTGGTTGTTCAAAGTAGAAATGTTATTTACCTTTACATAAACATTTCCGCTTGTAAAACTAGAAATATCGCCAACACTGTAAACACTTCCCGCCGGAACCGCGCTTGATGAATACCAGCTTTGCTCGCTTGCAGTTTCAGAAGTCAAAGTTGCTGTGTTCGATGAAGAATCATACAAACTTCCGCCAGATAAGTTGAATCCGTAGACGTAGATTGTTTCACCCGAACGTACAGAATAATGACCTAGCGCAGTTCTGTCGTAAAGGCTAGAGTTTGACTTTTTAAGACTAGAAAGACTTGTCTTTACGCCAGCAATATACGGAACAACATCCATTTGATATGTTGGTACATGCGTTGTACCATCAGTTACGGTGTAACCACTTGTTGTATCGGCTGCAGTTGCAGTAGAACTTGTTGAACTGTTTGTTCCGTCGCTTGCTGTTACTGTAAGGATTACGTCTGTTGCGGCGATTGAACTTAACTTTTCTGTATCTACTGTTAATGTCCAGTAAACTTTGTGTCCAGCCTGCGCGTAGTATGTTGTATCGCTATAGTAGTTACCAACGCTAGTAGAAGAGTCTGTTGCTGTAATTGTTGCAAGCCAGCCGTCGCTTGAAAGTGTGCCAGTTCCAGCAGTCCATGCAGAAGTTGAACTATCATAACTTGCAATAGTTCCGTTCATATAAGCGTCATCATCAGATGATGTACCTAGCGCAAACTTAAGTTCTTTCAAAATGTGTTCATCGTAAGCAGTTCCTGTAAACACGATTTTTCCACTAACTTTTGGATCTGTGTCATATTCACCAGAACCGTCTGATGTGAACGTTCCGCTTGGTAAATCCGCTTTAAGTTCAATATGTCCGTTACTTGCACTGTTACCATAAAGCGAGTTGTCTTCATTGCTTGCCCAGTAGAATGGATTTATTACAACTGTTGGAGAAGTTCCGTCTACTAAATCAAGAGTCATATTTGTAAGTACAAGTTGTGCAGTTTGGCTGTTTGTTCCACAAGTTGTTTCATCTGTAGAATCCCAGAATGTAAAGCTAAAGTTCTTGTCCGTACCATCTTTCGTTTCATCGTCTGTAGTAGAACCAGTTATATTTGCATTAGAAAGTACATAAGCATTTATAGTAGAAGAAGAAAAGAATGTTGTTACATTAAGCGAAGATAAATTAGAACCACTTGAAGAACTTAATGTTGCTGCATTAGAACTTGCAGTTGCCGTTGCGTCTGAATCAAAGAGCGTCGTATCAGAAGAATTGGCTTCTGTAATAGCACTAGTAGAAGTTGAATCACGTAAGAATGTCATTTTAATGTCACCATTTCCACCAGTAAATTCTGTTAGAAGTGCAAGCCTATTTTTTGCGGTGTATTTATTTTCCAAATCTTTAGTTACTGTTTCTAGTCCTTCTGTTGCATCGCTACCAAGTAAATTGTATGTTTCAAATTCGTTACTTTCAAATGTGCTGTTAGAGTTCAAATCTGTACCAAGCCAAAGTTTTGCAAGACGCGGTGCATTATTTGCAACCATAATTGGAATTTCTACTCCACTTACGTTACCTGCGGCATCGAACGCAAGAACAATCATTCTTGCAGGACCGTCTGGTAAGTTTACAGAATGTATTGTTGCATCCCAAGTCCATGTTGTACCAATTTTTGTAACTGATTCCATCATTCCATCGCCATCATCTACAGAAAGCGTATATGGATTAGCAGATTCGCTTGTATAAAGTTTTTCTGTAGATGTATTATCTACAACTTGTGCATAAGGGAAGAATGCGGTTACAGTTGTACTTGTGTCTGGATCGCTTGGAAGTTCTGGCGAGAATGAAACCACACCATCAGAAATTCCTGTGATTATGCGGTAAACACCTTCTATGTAAACAACACCGTATTTTCTAATATGGTCGTCAATATCATCAGAAGTTGTTGCCGTAAATGTATTTATATCTGTTAAAGTTCCGCTTATGTTCTTTCCGTAAAGTGAATAAGAATTAGATGAATCTTGTATAACTGTTTGTGCAACTACATTTCCTGTAATTTCTATTTTTGTTGCGGAATAATCAGATGTGTCTGAATTTGCAATCATTGGGTCAAGAACGTACTGTGTTCCATTGCTTAAAATATCGCTAGAATTGCGTACAAATTGGAACAAAACGCGTTCGTAGCCAGAACCAGAATCGCTAACTTTTCCGCTTGGACTAAATACGTAGTTCTTTTCTTTTACTTTGTAACGGCTATCTGTCGAAAATCCTGCTGTTCCGTTTGTAGCTACCGTGTCGCCATTTCCATAAACGTAATCGATTGTTGGAGCAGTGTTATCTATATTTAAGTCAAATTCCATTTTAGAAGTATGACTTGTTCCATCAGTATCTGTAACTTCAACTGTATAAACTACAGAATCAGAAGTTGTTAAATTTGTTTGAGTTACAGGAATATAGATTTTGTAACCATCTCTATTATCTTCTGTTGCAGTTGCAATATAATATCCAGACGGAATAGAAAGATTTGTTGTTCCTGTTATTACATTATACGAATTTTTAGCAGAACCTATTTCGCTTACAGTTAAAGCAGAAATACCAGATTCATCAAGGACTGTTGCTGTAATGTACCATTGACCTTTAAGATACATATTTGCAGAGTATTGTTTAGAAGCCGTAGATGTTGCAGTTACTGTTACATCAGCATCACTTGTTCCTACTTTTGAACCAGACTGTGTAATAGAACTAAATTGGTTTAATTCGTAAGAAATTATTGGTGCTGAATTGTCCACATTTATTTCGTAAGTGTCTGTCCAAGCACCGAATTTTCCATTTGCATTAATTCCACACGCTCTTAAATAAATTGTATTTGTTTCTCCGCTTGTAGAAGGATCAAATTCTCCATTAGCGTTTATATTTCTTGTCCACAATGTAGAAGATGAAGATTTTGTCGCTTCTATACCCCACCAAGAATCAAATTCTTCGGAAGAAGAGAATCCATAAGTTTTGTAGTCAGTATTTGTAACTGTATTGCCAGTAACTTCAGAAATTGCATCTGCTGCTGAATAAATTGTGTAAATCTGCGTCTTGCTTGTATCTTTTTTATCCGTTACATAGTCATCTGTAAAACTTTCAGAACTATCAATTTGAATAAATAAAGCACTTGCTGTTGTTGAAGCCGAAGGAATTGTTACGGTTCCAGAAATTCTTATTGTACCACCCAAAGTTGTTGGCGATTCGTCTGGATACGTAATTGTTGTAACTGGCTTATCACCATCTGGGTTATGTTTTATTGTGTAACCTGTTTCTACAACGTAATTTCCAAGTTCATCTTCTGACATAATGTAAAGCGGAATTGTATACAAACTTGTATTAGAAGAATTTACAAATTCACTATCATCAAAAGAAGAAAGTGCTGGAGCGTTAGTACCAAATGTAAATGCCCATATACTTTCAGAAGAAGTGCTATCTAAAGTATTTCCTACACGAGTATTTGTGTCATCTTCTATTGCAGTTTTAATTAGGTTGTACCAGTAAGATTGTTCACTTCCAGAAGTTACAGAATTTATTTGAGTTTGCGTTGGAACGAACCAATATGTATTTGCGGTTGCGCTTCCACCAGAATCAATTGCTGTTCCTTGAACTGTTGTTGTACCAGTAACTTCTTCTGTGCTTAATGGCGAAGAAATTAATATGGTTGGTGCAGTTTGGTCAATTACAAATGAATATGAACCTGTTCCGTAAAGTCCAGATGTATCGTAAGCAGTTACGTTTAATGTGTAAGTTCCAGAAGAATAAACTGAACTATCGCTTATGTCTATTAAACCTGTAGTCCAAACGGCATTTGTACTATCTGTTGTTGCAGTAAATGTTGCAGAACCTGAATCATAAGTTGTCGTGTAACTACTACCAAGTTCTGTTCCGTTTATTGAACTTGCAGTTGCGTATTTTGCAATAGAAGCAGAACCTTTTGTAAGGTCAAATTTCATACCTGAAATTCCGTTTGCGTCGCTTGCGGTTATTACAAATTGAAGTTGTGATTTGTTTATTCCGCCAACAATAAATGAAGCACCAACGCTCTCTAAGTTTTCTGCAGTTACAGTATTTCCTTCTGAATCTGTTGTTGTAATTGTATTTTTCTCGCTACTTCCAGTTGCGTACGTATAACTTTGTGTATTTATTACAGAAGGAGAATTTCCATCAGATTTGTATGTAAATACCTTTGCAGCGTAAGAATCATCAAGTTTTGTTGTTTGTAAGTACAATTTTGGATTATTTAAGTATGAACTTGTTTTTGCCGTTGTATAGAAAATGCCACCTTTATTGTCTTTTATGTAGATATAGAACGTTTTTTCGCCATCATCTGTATTTGTTGGCTTAAATGTAAAGTCTCCAGAAGTTTTACTAAATGTAGTAGTTCCGGTAACAGTTTCGCTACCCGTATATGAACTTTCAGAAATTACAAGAGTTTCTACAACTGCGGTACTTTCAGAATCGTCATCTGTAATTGTTCCCGTAACTTGAGCATCTGTTCCATATTTTAGGATAAAATTGCTGTCTGTTTGTGTAAGATTGTTAATCTTTACAATAGGTCGGTCAGAATCTTGGCTAATTTTAACTGTAATTACATTAGAAGTTCCTTCGTTTTGTGCTACATCTAACGCTTTAGCACAGAAGTAATATGTTGTTTCGTCTGTAAATTGACTTGTGTCAATATCACTTGTAGTCCAAGATGTTGTTCCTTCGAATGTTACACTAGAAAGTGTTTTCCATGTTGTCCGGTCAGTTGAATATTGTATTTCCGAAATCTTAGAAAGTTGACTTTCGTCAGAAGCTGTTCCAGAAAGTGTAATTGTTCTGTTTACTTCTGTAACATCTACAGTAGAAGTATCTGCATCAGAAGGAACATTCAATGTAACTGTTGGCGCAGTTTGGTCAATAGTTATGTTTACAAGGTTTACATTATTTACACGATTTTCTGCATTATCTGTAATTAATAAGTAAACTGCACCAGAGTTAGCTTCTTTAAGTTGTTCTTTTGGAATTGTTACAGTAAAGTTGTACGTTGTTTTGTCAGTACCTTCAACAACAGTTAGGCTCGCTTTTTGCCAACTAGTATCAGTTGCCGTTCCAATTGCGTCTAAAGTTGTTCCTGTTGCAGTTATTTTTGAACCACCAATAGAAATATAAACGCGGTCTGTATTAATTTTTGAATCTTTATCATATACTTGACCAGAAATTGTAACATCATAAGAACCGTTTACAAGTAATGTAGAAGAATTTGATGTTGTTTCGTTTACAGTAATGTTCATAGAATTTTCTACAAATTCTGGTTCTGCGTTATCTACTTGTATTGTATAACTAAGTGGTTCAGAATGATTTCCTGCGTTATCTACTGCAACAAGTGCTAAATAATTAGTTCCTGTTGCAAAATCTGGAATTGTAGAACTGTATTTGTAATTATATGTTGAACTGCTATTATCGGTTTTTGCTCCAAAACTTCCTATAGCGGTAGAAACATCTGTTCCTTTTGTAATTGTATTTTGTGTTTGGCTAAGCCAATAATAAATTGCTTCTATTCCGCTACCACTTTCTGTAATTTGTCCGCCTGCTTTTAATGATTCATCCTTAAACCAAGAACTATTAATAGTTGAATAACCTGTAATACTTCCAATTGTGTCGTTTTCTGAAGAAAGTGTTGGTGCTGTTTTATCTACGTAATATTTTACAGATGCTGTATTTGTTCTTCCCCAACGATCTGTAGCAGTATATGTTGCTGTATAACCATCACTGGTGTTATCAGAAAGGCTAGAAACTGTAATTGTATCGCTAAGTGTTGCGGTGGTTGAACTTGTCGAAACCTCCGATGCGTAACTTGAAGAAGTTCCAGAACCGCTCATAACTATAGAAATGTTTCCACTTCCGTCTGTTACTGTTCCACTTACATCAAAAGTTGAATTGTAGTAATTTCCGTTTGTATTTGTAAGTGTAATTTCTGGAACGCCATTATCTACGGCAATAGCAAATTCAGAAGAGTTATCACAAACCGATGTTGATGTAGAAGTTCCAGTTGAGTCAAGATAACTTGTTGTTTCTTGTGCAGAATCTTTAACTTCAATCTTAATTAAATATCCGCCTTCGGTAACTGCGTTTGGCAATGTGTAACTAATATTCGCAGTTGTTCTACCAGTTGTTGTAACTAAGTTGCTACTAGTTGTGTAATCAGAATCACTTTCGCCTTTATAACTTACGGTTACAGACTCAATTCCGTCGTCGTCTGTTATTGTTGCAGTAATTTTTCCACCAGTTGTAAATATGTTTTTCTGATTGCCTACAAGGTCTGTAATTGCAGAAATACTAGAATCATCACCACTTGTTACTTCTATACTTGGTGTATCTGTACTTTGTTTTACGTTAATTGTTTTTTCTTCCGAAGTTGTACTATTTCCTGCTTTATCTGTTGCAGAAACTTTTATAGTATAACTTGCTTCGTCTGTAAGTTTTGTTGTATCAATGTAGAACTTCCAGTTTTTGCTTATACCGCTAAGAGTATAACTTCCGCTAGAAACTTCGCTTATAAGATCTGTTGTAGTAGAAAGGTCTGTTGTTGTGTCTGTAGTTTTATAAATTGTGATTGCAAGTGCGTTTCCATCAAGAGCGGTTTCGTCAGAAGCAGAGCCTGTAACCGTTATTTTTCCGTTTACATAAGTTGTTTCTACCCCACTTTCTGTTACGGTTACATCTGGAGAAATATCTGTAATAGAAACTTCTGGAACGGTTACATCACTAGAAATTGGTGTATTTACAGAAGAATTTAAATTACCTGCTAAGTCTGTTGCGTAAATTGTAAGAGTATGACTTCCTGTAGTTAGAACGCTACTTACATTTGAACTTGAAATTGTAAATGTGTATTCTCCGTCGGTGGTTGAGCTTGTCGAAACCTTATCGTTAAGGTTTGTAGTTCCGTCATAAAGATAAACTGTATCTAGTCCGCTAGTTACATCCGTTACTGTTGCTGTTATTACAACATCGCCTGTTGTTGCAGTATTTACAGAAGTTATTGTTGTATCGCCAGAAGTTACTTTTAAGTCAGAAACTACTGGCACTGTTGTATCTACAATGTATGTAAGTTTATTTATTTCTGTTGTTGTATTTCCAAATGTATCTACCGCTACTACAGCAACATAATATGTGCCATCGTCTACACCTGTTACAGTTGCGCTCCAATTAAATTGTTTTGCACTAGTTGTAGAAGAAGCAGTTTCGTTACCAATAATTGCTACAGAGTTTTTATCTGAACTAGTAGGCTCTGCTGTTTCACTACTTAAAAGATAAACAGTTACTGTAGAAATATTATTTTCTGTAACAGTTCCAGAAATTACTGCGCTATTTGCCTGGTTTATGTATTTTCCACTATTAGTTGTTGTTGCAGTCGCTGTTACAGAATCTATTACAGGTTTTGTTGTATCACATTTTACGTAAATATTTGTTGCTGTAGATTCGCGGCTATTTGTGTCTTGTCCTGTAAATGTAGCGGTTGTTGTTGTACCAGTTGTATCTACAGTCATTGTAATTTTGTAAATTGTATAAGTAGAGGTAGAGGTGGTTTCGAGTACCTCAACCACCACGTTACTACTATTTGTTGTAAGACCACCACTAGTTGCTACGTTACTGTCCACTACTTTTGCGTAAAATTCAATTTTTCCGTCGGTTACGTTACTTGCGTTTCGAATCCATGGACTTGCGCTAGAAGAAGAAATTTCCGTTGTGCAATCTTCATCTGAATAAAGTGTAACTGTTGGAAGTGTTGCGTCTATTATTAAAGTTTCTGCACTAGAAGAAACGCCTATATTTCCCGCTTGGTCTACTGCTGCAAAGTAAACATAAGCCGTTCCGTCAGAAGTGTATGTGCTAGAATCTAAGTTTAGCGTAGAATTCCAGTTGCTACTTCCTTGTGAAAGAGTTGTCCAATCTGAAGTTAGAGTATCTGATGAAACATAAGTTGATGTAGTTGTAGAATCCGTTGTTTGCCAAGTTGTTTTGCTAGATGTAACTTTGTAATATGCGCTAGAAATTCCGCTTCCACTTGT
Organism: uncultured Treponema sp.; assembly: GCA_964547685.1. Lineage (GTDB taxonomy): Bacteria > Spirochaetota > Spirochaetia > Treponematales > Treponemataceae > Treponema_D. The sequence continues at coordinate 11,756 of CAZJOU010000029.1, forward strand.
TCCATCATCTATTGTTGCTGCTACTGTAACATATCTGGATTCGTCTAGTTTTACTTTTTCTTCTAAACTTGTAGGTGCTACCGCTGGCGCATTTGTATCTACCGTAAATGTTACGGTTGTGCTATTTGTTTGTCCGTAAGAGTTTTGTGCTGTAAATAAAACAGAATAGTTTCCATCGCTAAGAGCATTTCCATCTGCTAATGTTGCAGCCCATTTTCCAGAATTTACATTTGTAAGGTCTGCGGTAAATGTTGCCGGTTGAGTTGCAAGCGTTTTTTGATAAGTAGAAGAATCAGAAGAATCCGCACCCACAAATGTTGCGGTTACACCTGTTGCAAATGTAGAAATTGTTCCGCTAAAACTTGGGCTTTTTGACTGATATGCGTTGTAGCTTCCTACCGTTATCGTTGGTGCGCCTGCACTTACTGCAATGTAATATTCGCCAGTTGTGGCTTTTCCATAAGGATTTGTTGATAAATCTGTTGATATGTAGTCGTATGCGTCTATTTTAATTTTGTATATACCTTCTGTTGGCGGTAAATAATATGTAAGATTATATGATGATTTTTTAGGATAAAGTGTTAATGGATTTACAGCATAAGCATTGTAAACCGCATCTGCATCCAATTCTTTTCCGTCAGAATCGTAAATTGTAACATCAACTTGAGCAATGCTATCATCATCTGTAATTGTTGCCGTTAATTTATTGTTTGTAGTTGTGCCAAACAAGTTTCCATTTGTTTCGCTAATATTCGTAGAAACCGAGACAAAATCAATTGTGCTATCTGTTCCGTCTGTATTGCTAGAATTTCCCAAAGAAATTATCGGTCGGTCTGTTTCTTGAAGAATTACAAGTTTTCCGTAAGAAGTTCCGCTTGAACTTAGCGAAGAATATGTTGTTTCGTTTCCAACTTTGTCTGTTGCTGTAACACGAATATCTAATGATTTTCCGTCTGTTAATTTTGTTGTGTCTATTGTTTGGCTAAATGAATAAACTTTTCCAAGATTTAATGTGTCGCTAGTGTTTCCTTCTGAATCTGTAAAATACGAAGAAACTACAGAGCCATCAACAAAAATTTGCATAGATACATTTTCTAGATTTGTTTCTTCAATATTTCCTTTTACTGTAACTGTTCCATTTACATAAGTATTTTCAGAATTATCATATTCACTTCCGTCTACTGTTGGCGTAATAGAAGTAATTTCTACTTTTGGCAAAACAGAATCTATTTGAACATAAGACGAAATTGTAATATTGTGCCCAGAAGAAGATTTTCCGTAAAG
>CAZJOU010000029.1:13139-16037 GCA_964547685.1 uncultured Treponema sp.
GAACCACTAGAAACTTTTGCTGTTCCACTAAATACGAAATCAGAAGTTGCTTTTAATTCCGCATTTGTTGGCGAATCTATAGTAAGTGTTGGCGCAACACCAGCTTCGTTTCCTTCAAAACCATAAGCAGTATCTTGCAAGAATACAACATCGTCTACGTCGCTACCAGTTACGGCTAACATATAATATTTTCCAAGAACAACAGCCCCTTCTGGAACTGTTACAGAAAATGTTTTTGTTTCAACAGACGCTTCTCCTGAATTATTTTGTCCATAATCGTAAATAAGGCACCAATCATTAAAATTTGTAACAACAGAATCTGTGGTAGCTTTTGCGTATTCAACAAATTCTTTTTCGGAATTTTCTGCAGCGGATACACTCGTAGCCAAAGTAGAAAGTTCTTCAAAAATTGAATCTTTAGAAATTGTGCCATTTTCAGAAGGACGACTGTCGTATGCTTTCATCCAAACTTTTACAGTTGTATTTGAATTATCATTTCCGTCTAAATCTATGTAAGTTCCGTCCAAACCAGCACTTACTGTTACAGAAAGAGTATTTCCGCTAGCTGCTGTTTGCAACGTTCCGTTTTCGTCAAAATTATATGCAAAGCCGTTTACTTGGTATGTTGGATTTGCCTGTGGATTTAGCGAAAAATACAAGTTTGAAGAATCATTTTTTCCTTGCGTATTAATTATTTTTTCATCAAGTATAGTTTTTGCGCTTTCGTTTGTGCTAGTTCCATTTATAATATTTTTTAAATCTGCTGCGCTAAGTCCTAAACCTTTTTTAGAACTCATAAGTTTTGTGTAAACATCATCGTACAAATAAAGTGAATAAGTTTCATTTCCGGTAGTTGTATTAGTTGATTCATTTGGAGTTGTGTATTCTTTTGCGCTATCTGTGAGTTTTATTGAACAAGTATAATTTTCCGTTCCTTCGTCAGAACTGTGCAAAGTAGAATATCTTGTATCTGTTGTAGAACCATATTGTGCAATAGTTACGCTAGTTCCGCCTGCAGTTGCAATGTCATCTTCGTGAAAAGAATTAATTTCTTCGCCATCATAAGTTTCTTTAGAAACAATATCGCCATTAGAATCGTAAATAGTTACGTCCATTGAACTTACAGTGTGGTCGTCAGAAATTGTTCCGTCTATTGTAAAAATTGAACCATAAGCACTAGCCGTACTGCTTCCGTTTTTTACAACCCCCGGATTCGAAATAATAAAAATCGGTGCGGTGTTATCAATATCAACTGTTTGAGTTGCTGGCGTTTCTGCGGTTCGGCCGGCGTTGTCTTCTACTGTGACTTTTATTGTATAAGTTCCGTCTGGAATTTGGTATCCATTATATTGTGTGTATTTTTCTGTGTCGTATTCATTTAGATTTATTTGCCAAGTTTTTCCGTTAGAAATTGTTGCTTCAAAAGGTCCATAAGAAAGATTTTCGTTAGAAGGAGAATATATTGTAACATGAACGGCTTTTACGCCTTTATCGTCTGTGCAAGTTCCTGCGGCAATAAAAGTTCCGCGAATTACTGCTTGTTCTGGAGGATATGTAATTGCAACAGAAGGGCTTTCAGAGTCTACAGTTTCGCCTAAACCAACTTCGCACGAAAGCACGCCACAAACAAAAAGCGCTATTACCCCTCCCCATATAAATTTTACAATAAACGATTTTAATTCAAATAAAACTTTTTTCATATATTTCTCCAACTTTTTCGATACAGACCAACTTTCTTTATACCACAAATTTGTTAAAAAGCAAATTTTAGACACTTCGCCTTCGTTATTGTCGGAGAATTGTGTAAAAATCTTTAATTTTGTATGCTATGATTATTGTATAGTTTTATTAAATATAGTAGAATAAAAATTGCATTCGCAAGTTAATGGCGGTTTTGCCTCCAAACTCAAACCGTTTTTACGGAATTTTTGACAAGGAGGCTAAGAGATGACAATTTACGAAATTATTTCGTTAGCAATTAATATTGCTATTTTAGTTATCACTTTACTTAGTTACCTCCACAATCGTAGAAGTAAATGAGTAAAAATAAGTCCGCCTTAAAGTGTTAGCGCACATTGGCGGACTTTTCCACAACGTGAGGCAAAACGCTAAACTTGCGAATGCACTCTTTTTTTAATATATCACAATTTGCTAAAAAGTCAAACTACAAAACGATGGTGTAAATCGTGTAAAAATCTTTAATTTCCACCTTATTTATGTTATACTTTAAATTATGCAAATTCTTCCTATAGCAAGCGGAAAAGGCGGAGTTGGAAAAAGTCTTTTGTCAGCAAATCTTGCCATTGCCCTTGGGCAAGCAGGAAAAAAAGTTGTTTTGTGCGATTTAGATTTAGGTGCTTCTAACCTTCATCTTGCAATTGGGCAAAACGTAAAAAATAATAGCATTGGAACTTATCTTACAGACAAAACAGAATTCAAAAACATTATTGAACCTACAGAATACGAAAATGTTAGTTTTATTGCTGGCGACAGTCAAATTCCTGGTCTTACAAGTTTAAAGGCTACGCAAAAAACAAAACTTTTGCGAAATTTCCGCAGCATTGATGCAGATTTTTTAATTTTAGATTTAGGAGCTGGAACTCACCAAATTATTCTTGATATGTTTTTACAGTCTCCGCAAGGAATTTTAGTAACTGCACCAACTGTAACTGCAACGCTAGATGGTTATCTTTTCTTAAAAAATTGCGTTTTTCGCCTTATGTACACAACTTATAAACGCGGAACTGCCGGAAACGCTTTTTTAGAGCAAGTTCGCCAAAATTCCGAAAAAATGAAAAGTCTTTACATTCCGCAAATTGCGCAAAGCTTGGCACAAGTAGATCCGCAAAATACTACGCTTTTTAAAGCGCGAATGGCTCAGTTTTGTCCTCGCTTAGT
>CAZJOU010000030.1:0-2101 GCA_964547685.1 uncultured Treponema sp.
TATAACTTATTCTGCCAAAAAATCCACAAGCAAGCCTTTAATCTCGTCAACTTTTGACAACAATTTTAATTTGTCAGTATGACTTTGAAGAACCATTGCCGTTAGCTCGTCTAGTTTTTTGTCTATTACACGAACTTGAATTAGCGGATCGCGCGGTTTTCTTTCTTCAAAATAAACTGATTTTCGGTGGGAAACTCCCAATCTTTTTTTGCTTTTAATTTCGTAATTATTTTTTTCTACGTATTTTACAAATTGCGAAACAGATTTTCTAAATGCTGCAACATTAACTTCGTTTATCTGTTCCGAAAGCGCATCGGCAGCCAAATCAACTGCATCTTTTAAATAATTTACAGATTCTTCTAAAGACAAACCTGCAATTTCCACTGGCAAACCAGCATTAGCAAGACTTAGTTCTTCTTCTTTTTTTTGAATCATATCCGAAAAAGAAGATTTTTTTGTTTTTTGCGCTTTTTGCTTTTCTTGCTCTTCTTTTGTTTTTTTCGCAGCAACCGAAGAAGCAGCAAAAAAAAGCGAAGAATTATTTAATGAATCTACGCCATTCATTAAAGCACTGCCTTTTCGCGAATAGATTTAGCCTGAAGAAATTTTTCCGACTCTTCTGCAAAACGCTGTTCATCTGCAATAGAAATACAATGTCCGTTAAAAATAACGTTTTCTTCCATTTGCACTTTTTTAGAAAGAATGTTTCCAATTACCGCCGAACTAGAAAGAAGTTTTACATTTTCTTTTGCAGAAATATCGCCAAGAACAATTCCGCCAATAATTGCAGATTTTGCCGTAACATTTCCTTTTATTCTTGCTTTTTCGCTAATAATAACGGCTCCGTCTGTTTCAATATCGCCGTCTATGTCGCCATCTATGCGCACAAAACCGTTTATGTGCATATCGCCTTTTATAAAAGAACCGTTCCCAATTAGCGTATTTATAGAAATGTCATCTATGCGAAAAGCCATATATTCCTATTTAGCAAACTTAACATTAATATATTTTATAGGATCTACTACGTCTGAACCAATGTGAACTTCGTAATGCAAGTGCGGTCCAGTTGTAACGCCAGTGTTTCCGATATATCCAATAACTTGTCCCTGATTTACATATTCACCTTTTTTTACGCGAGTTGCACTTAAATGCGCATAGCGCGTATACATTCCGTGCTTATGGCGAACAACAATATTTATACCAAAACTAGCGTCGTAACCAACAGTTACAACTTGACCATTTGCCGTTACCATAATAGGATCGCCAGAACGCCAAGTAGAAAAGTCAATTCCTTTGTGAATATACCATTGCCCCGTAATTGCGTGAATATTTGGTCCAAATTGTTGCGAAATATGAACGTTAGGATTATTTACTGGCCAAATATTTGGAATTTCGCGGAAAAGCGAACTTTGATTGTCTAGCATTTTTCCAATTTGTTCTATTGGCTGAACTGCTTCTTCCAAATATGTTGTTAAAGAGCGAATATCAGCAGTTTCGCTAACTGAACCGCTTACCGAATCTTTAGAACTAAAAAGCGAAGAAAGATCGCCATTATTAATAGAAGCCTTAGAAACGTTGCTGTTTCTGTCCAAACCTAAAAGCGAAAGCGACTGCGAAAGCGAAGACTGAAATCGCTTTGCGGCTTGCAAAAGATTTGTATTTTCATCGCGAAGTTCGTCTAAACTTGCCAAAGTTTCGCGATTTTTATTCATAAGATTAGAAATTTCTGCATTAGAAAGTACAGCGTGTCGATTAAAATAAAAGAACGAAATAACAATTCCAATAACCAAAATTAAGCCAAACGAAAGAGCAAAAACGTTAGTTTGAATGTTTATAACTTTGCTTTGCGAATGAGGAACAATCATTATAGTAAGTTTACTGTCAAAAACTTTAAATAATCTTACAAAAAAATTGCCAATAGCCTTAAAAAAAGAAACAAATCCATTGTGGACGTTAGAGGCAATTCTTTTTTCTATTTTTTTATATCTTTGTGTTCTTGCCAAAATTAACTCCGGTTTTTTAAACCAACCAATATTACACGATTATTACAGTATAACAATCGAACGTTTAAGTGTCAAATTTACAAATAATTAATAATGCA
>CAZJOU010000030.1:2201-9531 GCA_964547685.1 uncultured Treponema sp.
CGCCCTCCTAATTATTAATTATGCATTATAAATTATTAATTATTAATTCTGCATTGTTAAAAAAGTTGACAACTCAAAAATCCTATATTATCTTTATCGGTATGAATAGTTAAAAAAAACACTATTCATTTTATCACTATCTTTTGGAAGAAAAGCCATGCAATTTTTTGATACTCATGCTCACATCGGGCTTATTTACGATGATCCTATAGAACAATTACGTGTTATTCAGCAAGCTAAAATTGCTGGAGTAACTAGAATTGTAAGTATAAATAATTCTTTGCACGATTTTGCAAAAGTTTATCCTCAAATAAAGGCAATTCCTGGAATTTACCACGCTGTTGGTGTTGCGCCTAGCGAAGTTGCAAATCCGGGAAAAGATTATATTGCCAAAATAGAAGAATATTTAAAGTTACCAAATGTTGTTGCTGTTGGCGAAACTGGTCTTGACTATTACAAACAATTTGGCGACAAGCGAAGTCAAATAGAACTTTTTATTACTCAGTTGGAAATTGCGCAAAAACATAATCTTCCGGTTATTATTCATAATCGCGATGCTGGAAAAGATGTTTACGACATTTTGCGCGAACGACTTCCTAGCGCAGGCGCAATTTTTCATTGTTATTCAGAAAATGCTGAATATGCAAAAAAATGTCTTGATATGAACGTTTGGTATTCTTTTGCCGGAAACTTAACTTACAGAAATGCTAGAAATTTGCACGAAACTGTACTTAACATTCCGTTAGACAGAATCCTTATAGAAACGGAAAGTCCATTTATGATTCCTGCGGAATATCGCGAAAGAAAGCGAACAATGCCAGCGTACCTTCCGTCTACAGCAAAATTTCTTGCAGAAATGCTAGAAATTGACTTAGAAGAACTTAGTGTTCAACTTTGGAAAAATAGTTGCAAAGCATTTAATTTGCCGGAATAACAAAAAAAAAAATGCTTTACCAGCCAGTAAAAATTGGAAACATTGAACTTAGCGGAAATCTTTTTTTAGCGCCGGTTGCGGGTTATAGCGACCGCGCTTTTCGTTCTATTTGTATAGAAAAAGGCGCGTCGTTTACGTACACAGAAATGGTTTCTGCAGAAGCACTTATTCGCAAAAATCGCAAAACAGAAGTTCTTATGCGCCGCGCAGAAAACGAAAAAGTTTATTCTGTGCAAATTTTTGGCGGCGAACCACAAAAAATGGCGGACGCTGCGCAAATTGTTTTAGAAAAAACGCATTGCGAATGTATTGATATTAATTGTGGTTGTCCTGTTCCAAAAATTATAAAAACTGGCGCTGGTTCTGCATTAACGCATAATCCAGAAATGTTAAAAAAAGTTGCGTCTGCCGTTGTAAAAGCGGTAAACGGAAAAGCCGCCGTTTCTGTAAAAATACGTTCTGGTTGGGAACAAAAAGAAATTACTTTTAAGGAAGCGGCAACCGCTGCGCTAGAAGCTGGCGTAAACGCAATTACAATGCATCCGCGAACAAAAGCGCAAGGTTACGATGGAAAAGCGGACTGGCAAAAACTTAGCGAACTTGTAAAACTTGTAAATGGCGCAGTTCCAGTTTTTGGTTCTGGCGATTTATTTAAGCCAGAAGATGCAAAGCGAATGTTAGAAGAAACTGGCGTAAATGCCGTAATGTTTGCGCGTGGCGCAATGGGAAATCCGTTTATTTTTTCTAAAACAACTCAACTTTTAAAAAACGGTTCTTACCAAGAAGTTCCAACTAGCGAACGGCTAAAAACTGGTTTTACGGAACTTGCGCTACTTTCTGCGGATATTGGCGAAAAAAGCGCTTGTATGGAAATGCGCAAAAGATTTTGCGCTTATTCAAAGGGAATTCAAAACGGCGGAGAACTTCGCCAAAAAACTGTTCACGCTTCCACTGCGGAAGATTATCACAGAATATTTGACCCTTACATAATTTAAGGTTAAACTTCTATATTATGAGTCTTTTTCAAGTTATTTCAGATTTTTTTGAATCTCTTTTTAATAAAAATTCGCCTGAAGTTCAAAAGAAAATTCAGATGCGAAAACTTGAAAACGAACTTCGTGCGCAAGAACCGCTTATTTTTAAGAACGGAAAACTTTTGCCAAACTTTGCCGAAACTATAAGACTTCTTTACATAAACACAAAACCGTTAAACGACTTAATGTCTTCTACAATTTACAGCACAGACATTCCACGAAATTTACGTTTTGAAAATCAACTTGTTCTTACAGGATTTTCTGAACCTTCGCAAAAAATTGTTGCGTCGCTAGAATACGAAAACAGAAAAGCGCAATTAACTACAGAATCTGCAATGACAACTTCGCAAATTTTTGACCGTCAGCACAAAAATTTAGAAAGAATTTTGCGGGAACTTAATTCCGACACGTTTAAGAAAATTGACTACGATTTAAATATGCTTAAGCAACTAAACGATTTTTGCAAGTTCAATTTTGTAACAGTTCTTCAAATTTTTGACCCAAACTTTATTTCTGCAGATCCACATTATCATCCAAGTTATATGGAAATTCCTGTTGAAAAAATTGTAAACATTTTAGAAGACCTTTACTACGTAGAAAAAGGACTTACAATTACAACAAGTACGCTAAATGCAATTTCTGCGCTTGTTGCGCTAACAAATGGTTCTTCCGTTCACAGAAATCCAGAATCTCTTAAAGAAAATTTAAAAAAGATTGCTTTTATTATAAATCACATAATTACGGCAGATAGACTTAGACTTTTAATTTGTTTTGCAAAAGGCGACGTCGAATATATGCCACAAGCCGCAACTTACAAAGATTCTGCAAAAAAACATTTTAGCGAAATGTTACAAGCAAAGTTCAAATCTGATGAACAGCGAATAAAAACAGAAATAAAAGATGAACGAATAAATAACGAACTTACAAATCTTTTTGGAAACGTAAATTTACTTTCGCTAAATGGCTACAACAACGAAACAAACGCAAAACTTTTGGCAAATTCTTCTTCAACTTTTTCTTGGATTATGCCAATGCGAATTTTAAAAACTTTTTTAGCAACTTATCTTTCGGATTCAATTCGTTCGCTTTTAAACGACATTGTTGTAGAAGGATTTTTTAATAATCCGCAATTTAAAACAGACTTTTCTTCCGAAACTTTTGCTGCACTAGAATGTTCACAAGATGTTCAAGCTTTTGAAACTTCTTTTACAAGCGGACAAGAAAATTCTATTGCAACAATCGAAGGATTTATTCACGATTCGCACAACGACCCAGAATTTTTTAAAAAACTTGACCAAATGATAAACAGAATAAACTTAGATGCAAGCAAAATAATTACAAAAGATATAAATAGTTTGCACAAACTTTCTACGCATTTGGAAACGCTTTTACAAGACGCAAAAAAGCCTACAAGCGAAATAATTTCTAACTTAAAAGTGCTTATAATGTCTTCTAGAAACCGCGATAACACAGATTTACTTGAACAACAATTTCCGAAATGGAAAATATTCTTTGATATAATGAAAAATTATGCTATAATTACAAATTGATTTGGGAGAAATTACTAAAGGATGGACACAGAATCTATTAAAAAAGACCAGCAATCTACTGAACAGCTTATTGCAAACTATGAAAAACGTATTTACGACTTAGAACAACTTTTGGATATTTCGCGTTCTTTTAGTTCTACATTAGAAAGTTCAAAACTTCTTGAATCTATTGTGTTCTCTTGTATGGCGCAAATGCGAGTTACAAACGCAGGAATTTTTGTGCTAGATCTTTTAAATTCTGACTATTTTAACCTAGAAACAAAACAAAGTGTTATAGACCCACAAAATGGAATAAAATATCAAATTCCTTACACAGATTCTATAATTGCAACACTTTCGGAACAAAAACATCCTTTTACTTTAGAAGAACTTTTAGAACAAAGTCCAAATACAACTTCTGGCGAAATGTTAAAATCGCTTAGCCCAACTTTAATTGTTCCGCTTATTCAAAAAAATCACATTAACGGAATTTTGTTTTTGGGCGAAAGATTTACTTTTGAACCAGGAAGCGACACTTCTTATACAGATTACGAAAAAGACTTAATTCAAAACATTGCGTCACTTGGCGCTATTGCAATAAATAACGCGTCATTAATTGAGCGTTCTTCTACAGATATGATGACGCAACTTAAGTTAAAATATTACTTTTTTAACGTTCTTTCCGAAAAGTTAGACACTGCAATGACGCAAAAACTTCCACTTTCTGTTTTAATGTTTGATATAGACTTTTTTAAGCATTTTAACGACACTTACGGACACGAATGTGGCGACTACGTTTTAAAGCAAGTTGCTCAATTAATAAAAAAAGGACTTCGCGAAGACGACCTTGCAAGTCGCTACGGCGGAGAAGAATTTACTGTTCTTTTGAACAACACTAAAAAAGACGATGCCGTTCAAATTGCAGACAGAATTCGCTCTAGCATAGAAAATCACGACTTTGAATTTAACGGCCAACATATGAAAGTTACAATTTCTTGTGGTGTTGCGGTTTTTGACTACAAAACAAATCCAATTACTGTTGCGGCGCAAATTGTAAACCAAGCGGACCAAGGTTTGTATATGTCTAAACACAACGGACGAAACCGCGTTACTTATGCGCCGCCGTCGCTTGTTTCTACAGAAGATTTCGAAAATCTAAAATAATGAAAAAAATCTTTTTAAAATCAATTTTTCTTTTTCTTTTTGTTTTTTTTTGTTCAGCAGAAATTCCAGATTTTAAAGAAAATATACAAATTCATGTTTGGGCAGAATTAGATGCTTACCCAGAATTAAAAGAAGCGCAAAATACAGAAGCCGGAATTTTTGACTATTCAATTAACAGAATAAAAGAAGTTGCGCCTTTTCTTATAAACGGAATGGTTTACGGTTGGAATTTTACATATACGCCTTCAGATAAACTTCGTGGCGTAAAAGAATATTTTGAAATTGAACCAATAAACGAAATTAACACCGACGAAAATCCTATAATTTACGAAAATCCGTGGATTCAAGACAATTTAATTAACATTTGGGCAAAATACAATAGAACAACAAACGAAATTTTTTCTTACAAGGCATGGAACGCAATAAACATAAAAAAAACGCAAGGAACTGGAAATGCTTCTATAAAACTTGGATTTAGCGGAATTTCCGAAGCAACAAAAAACGCAGTTCGCGACGGAATTAGAAATTTTTACAGACCAATAATTAAAAACAAACCTAAAGAAATATCTGGAAAATTAATAATTAGAAAAGAACCAAAAATTGGTATAACTCAAGGTCAATATTCTGTAAAACTTGATTTTTTTCTAGAAACAGATAGAATTATAAAATATACAATGTTTTAAAAATTCCGCTTTGGAGGTTCTTATGAAAAAAGCGCTTATTCTTTTGCTTTCTATGTTTGTTATGGGAAATATTTTTGCTCAATCTTCGGTTTCTGCTCTTCCAGACGAAAAAGACAATGTTGATCTTTCTATGAAAGTTATTACTCCAGAAAATCAGCACATAAACACAGATAACACAAAAACTGCAAAAGTACGAATTGAATATATACCGATGACAGACGAGGCTAGAATTTATTATACTGATATGTACGTAACATACGATTCTGGCGATGCAATGAATTCTGTACTTGGTTGTCTTGAAGATTTTACAAAACAAAACAAGTATTATCATTACAGATATTTAGATCGCGACCGAGAACGTTACTACAAAGACGATCGTGGCATTAGCTGGGCTCAGTATATGTCGCACGTAAAATTTACTCGTTAAATCTGGACTAAACAAATGGACGTTTCAAACATTATTAAAAATTTGCACCCGCTAGAAGTAAAGGTGCTTCTTAAGTATTCAGAAAAAGATGAACTTACATCTGAAAAACTTATTAAAGAATTAGATTATAAAGAAGGACACGCAAACCAAGCGTTTTCTTGGCTTAGCGGAAAAAATCTTTTAAAAGAAATTGGTCGCGTTAGCCATACTTATTATGAAATTACCGAAACCGGAAAAATTTTAGCAAAAGATGGAACTGTAGAAGAGCGCGCTATTGAATTTGTAAAAAACAACGGCGCAAAAACACTTCCAGAAATTGCAAAAGGAATTAATGTTGAACAAAAAGACATTGGTTCGGCTTACGGTGCATTAGTAAAAGATGGCGTTTTAAAAATGAACGCAGAAAAAAAAGCAGAATATACTGGAGCGAAAATTCCTGCACGAATTTCTGTTACTAGCGAACTTTTAAAAAAGGCAGAAAAAGCACAAAATGGTTTGCTAGACAAAGCGACTCTTTCTAAAGAAGAGCAAGATGTAATTGCTACTTTAGCAAAAAAACGTGGCGCAACCGACAGTCCATTTAAGATTATTGAACGCGAAACTGTAACTTATAAACTTGTTCCAGAAGCTGCACAAGTAAAAGACGCATTAAAAAAAGCTGGCGTTACAGGAAACGAAATTGGCGAAATTACGCCAAAAATGCTAGAAACTGGCGAATGGAAAAACGGAACTTTCCGCGGATACAACATTTCTTTGCAACCTGCGCGCATTATTCCTGGAAGAACAAATCCTTATGTTCAATTTTTGGAATCTGTAAAAGACAAACTTTGTTCGCTTGGTTTCCAAGAATTTGATGGTCCGCTTGTAGAAACAGAATTCTGGAACGGAGATGCTTTGTTTATGCCGCAATTCCACGCAGCGCGCGACATTCACGATGTTTACAGAATTAAAAATCCAACGCACGCTAAGTTTATAGAAGAACCGTATTTAACAAATGTTGCTAAAGTTCATGAAAATGGCGGAAATACAGGAAGTCGCGGTTGGAACTACAAGTTTGATAAAGAATTTACGCGAAGATTAATTTTGCGTTCGCAAGGAACTGTTCTTTCGGCTCATCAGTTGCACAAAGCAGAAGTTCCTGGCAAATATTTTGGAATTGTGCGATGTTTCCGCTACGACAAAGTAGATGCAACTCACCTTTCTGACTTTTACCAAACAGAAGGAATTGTTATTGGCAAAGACGTAAACCTTAGAACTTTACTTGGATTCTTAAAAATGTTTGCAACAGAAATTGCTGGCGCAACCGAAGTAAAATATGTTCCTGGCTACTTTCCGTTTACAGAACCTTCTGTAGAAGTTCATATTAAACATCCAGTTTTGGGTTGGTTTGAACTTGGCGGTTCGGGCATTTTCCGTCCAGAAGTTACAAAAGCAATGGGAATTGACGTTCCTGTTTTGGCTTGGGGAATTGGAATTGACCGAATGGCTTTAATGGCTTTAGGATTAAACGACTTGCGCGAACTTTTCTGCGAAGATATAGAAAAAGTAAGACAAAGAAC
>CAZJOU010000030.1:9631-10919 GCA_964547685.1 uncultured Treponema sp.
GCGTTCTACAAGTTTTTCGTAGCCACGTTCAATTTGATAAACGTTACTAATTCTACTTTCGCCGTGAGCCGCCATTGCTGCAATTACCATTGCCATACCAGCGCGAACATCTGGCGAAACAAGATGTTCTCCGTGTAAAAGCGAAGGACCACAAACAACCGCACGGTGTGGGTCGCAAAGCGTAATTTGTGCGCCCATACTAATCAATTTATCTACAAAGAACATTCGACTTTCGAACATTTTTTCAAAAATTAAAACTGTGCCTTCTACTTGCGTTGCAACAACTGTCATAATCGAAGTTAAATCCGGCGGAAATCCTGGCCAAGGAGAATCATCAATTTTTGGAATTTTTGTTCCAACATCTGCATTTGTTTTCATTTCTTGAATGGAAGAAACTTTTATTGTTTCGCCTTCTTGCATCCAAGAAATTCCTAACTTTGCAAAGCCAACTTTTAAAGGTCGCATATCTAAATTTTTTACGCCTTTAATTGTAATACTTCCTTTTGTTGCTGCGGCAAGACCAATATAAGAACCAATTTCCATATAATCTGGACCAATTTCAAAATCACAACCGTGAAGTTTTTCTACGCCGTAAATTGTAAGAAAATTTGAACCAATTCCTTGAATATTTGCGCCCATTGCACAAAGCATATTGCATAAATCTTGAATGTGCGGTTCACTTGCTGCGTTTGTAATTGTAGTTTTTCCGCTTGCAAGAACCGCCGCCATTAAAGCGTTTTCTGTTGCGGTAACGGAACATTCATCTAGAAAAATATCTGCACCAATAAGTTTATTTGCAGTAAACGTAAAATGACCGTTAATTTTTATTTGCGCTCCAAGTTGTTCCAACGCCAAAAAATGCGTATCTAAGCGGCGACGTCCAATAACATCGCCACCAGGCGGAAGCATTTCTGCTTTGCCTAAGCGGGCAACCATTGGCCCCGCAAAAAGAATAGAAGCACGTATTTTTTTAGAAAGTTCCGCTGGAATTATGCAAGATTCTATATCTTTTGCTTCTATTTTCCAAACATTTTTTCCAAGCGAAGTTGCTTTTGCGCCAAACGACTGAAGAATATTCAACATAACTGCTGTATCTTCTATATCTGGAACATTTCGCAAAATTACAGGTTCTTCTGTAAGCAAAGCGGCGGCAATACAAGGCAAAGCCGCATTTTTATTTCCACTAGCAGTAATAGTTCCCTTTATTGGAAAACCGCCTTCTATTAAATATTCGTGCATTTTCGTTCCCTTAAAAAATTGCTATTAAAAATCTAAGTTTTATATTTAT
>CAZJOU010000030.1:11019-15557 GCA_964547685.1 uncultured Treponema sp.
GTAATTATTGTTTCGCGATTTTTTGCCGCTTCTTGCAAAGCCAAATCTTTTGCAGGATTATGACAAACATTGGATTGCAAATCTATTGGAGTTCCGTCGTAACTAGGATAAATTATTGGCTTTACGTCTTTTCCAGTAACTTCTTCTACAGTGTCAATATGCGCTAAAAGGCAAAAACTTGGTGCATTTTCGTAACCTTTTGTTGCTGGTAAAAACGCATAAGTGTAGCAATATTCTGTAGTTTGAACTTCTTGCAAGCCCATAACTGTAAGTTCGGCAACAAGTTGCTTCGCAAGGTCAAATTCGCGATTTTCGCTAGGCATAACGCCTTTATCTGCTTTTTCGCTACAAGATTCCGTCCAAATTTTTACATATTTAATAAATCTATCCAAAAGCGATTTTTGAATGTCTGAATCTTTTGTAATGTAATTCATAAGTTTTCTCCTATTTTTTTATTCCAACCAACCTTGCGTAGCGCAAATTATGCTTGCGCTTACGGTTGCGGCGGTTTCGGTGCGCATTATGCGGTTTCCCATTCCGACTCGAATAAAGCCGTTTTGTTCTAATAAAGTGCGTTCTGCATTTGTCCAACCGCGTTCACTTCCGATTGCAGCAACGATTTCTGTTGGTTTTTCGTTCTGACTTTGCAAAACTTTTACCAAAGAATCAGTTGGATTTACATTGTCTAAACATAATTTTAATTGATTTTTTTTAGTTTGTTGATTTTCTACAGACGATTTTGAAAAAATAGCGGAAATACATTCTTTTAATGTGTTATAAAAATATAGTTTTGGCACAAAAGTTCCGCCTGCTTGAACAATTCCGTCTAAAAGCATTTTGTGTGCTGCACCATTTTCTACAATATTTGATTTTAAGTAAGATTTTTCGCCAAGTTCTGTTCCTGTAAGATAAACTTCGCTTACGCCAAGTGCAGCAATATCGCGCAAAAGTCTTTTAAGTTGAATGGGACGAGGAAATCCAATTATCATTTTTAGTGGGAAAAGAGGTTTTGTATCCAAAGTTGAATCTGGTTCAAATGTAAAAAAAATTTGCTTATCTTGAATTTTTGTAATTATTGCTTTTCCAGCATTTCCGTCTATTATTCCAGCTAAAAAAGTATCGCCTTCTTTTTTATGAAGAATTTTTATTATATGTTCGCCACGTTCATCCTTAAAACTAAGTGGTTTTGTAATTTCTTCTGGCGAAAAAAGGCAAATATTCATAAATTTATTTTAATAGATTTTAAAAATATTGAAAATATGATTGACATTTTTTTTTACTTTCATTATTATACTTGTAAAATTAATAGGTTTTCCTTTATTTTTGTAATAGATATGAATAAAAAGTCTAACATTTTAATACGAATTGTTTTTTATATTGCCGGATTTTTGATTATGACGCTTGGAATTGCAATTTCCGTCAAATCAAATTTGGGAGTTTCGCCAGTAAGTTCTATTCCTTACACAATGACTTGCGTTTGGGGAATTGAAATGGGACTTGCAACAATTATTTTTCACGTAATTCTTGTGCTTTTGCAAGTTATTTTGCTTAGAAAATCGTTTAAGATTAAGAATTTTCTACAAATTCCAGTTGGAATTCTTTTTGGAAGTTTTACAACGCTTTGCAACGGACTTATGACGTTTTTTCCAAATCCAGAAAATTTGTGGATAAAACTTTTAATGATGTTGGTAAGTACGATTTTAATTGCGATTGGAATTTTCTTGTACGTTCCAGCATCTATAATTCCGCTTGCCGGCGAAGGCGCAATGCTTGCAGTTTCGCAAGTTACAAAAGTTGCGTTTTCTACTGTAAAACTTTGTTTTGACAGTTCAATGGTAATTATTTCGCTAATTGTTTGCTTAATTGCTCTTCATTCGCTTGGAAGTGTTGGAATTGGCACAATTATTGCGGCAGTTCTTGTTGGAACAGAATTAAAATTAATTACAAAACTATTTGGGCCCGCGCGCGACAAAATTTTGCAAAAAGGCAAAACGACAAGTGAAAATGCAGTTCAAAATCCGCTTTTAAAAATTATGAAAAGCGATGTTTACACAATTTCGGAAAACTCAAGCATTTTAGATGCATTAAAATGTATGACAGAAAAGAAAATTAGCGGACTTCCTGTTGTTAGTGAAAACAATAACTTAGTTGGATTTATTTCTGATGGCGACATCTTGCGTTATTTATCTGCAGAAGAACCTTTGTTTGTAAATTCTGAATCAATAGAAAAAATTAGTTTTAACGAAAAACTTTCGGCTCTTATAAACCAGAAAGTAGCAAAAATTGCTTCTAAAAAAGTGTTTACTGTAAATTCAACTGATGATTTAAGCGAAGTTTGCTATAAATTTGCGGAAAATCACTTAAAAAAAGCGCCAGTTATGGAAAACGACAAAATGATTGGAATGATAAATGCTAGCAATATCTTAAAATATGCTGTAAAAATGTTCTAAGGAAAATAAATTATGAAAAAAGAACTTTCTTCTGCACAAAACGTTGTTCAAAATGTTTGCAAAATAAAAAAAGGCGAACGAGTTTTAATTATTGCAAATCCTTCTACGGCGGTTATTGCGCAAGATTTGTACTCCGCTTCGTTGGAAAGCGGAGCAACAGCAGTTTTGATTTTTCAGAACGCAAAAACTTCTTTTGATAACGCAGAAAGCGAAGTTTTAGCGGCAATAGAAACAAATCCAGATGTTTGCTTTTCTATTTCGGAAAATAAACTTGGAAAAGATCCAATAAGAACGAAAAATCCGCTTTTTTCCGAAGATGGAAGAAAGTTTGACCACATTTTTGACTATCTTTTAGACGGAAAAAAATCTATGCGCGCAGTTTGGTCGCCTGGAATTACACAAGATATGTTCAGCCGAACTGTAAACATTGATTATTCCGAACTTACAAAAAGATGCGAAACTTTGCAAAAACTTTTTAATGGCGCAGTTAGTGTAACAGTTACAAGTTCAGGCGGAACGAATTTAACTGTTCCAATAAAAGGGCGCGATCTGCTTTTTGATAACGGTGATTTTTCTAAAGCAGGAAGCGGCGGAAACATTCCTTGTGGCGAAGTTTTTATAAGTCCAGTTGTTGGAACAGAAAAAGGAACTGGATGCCAAGGAACAATTGTTTACGACGGTTCTATGACTTTTTCGGACGGAGATTCTATTTTGGAAACGCCAATAACTTGCAAAGTAGAAGATGGATTTGTAACGGACATTTCTGGCGGAGCGGAATCGCGCAGGCTTTTAAAGACAATTTTAGAAGCGGAAATGCGTTCTGTTCTTTACGAAAAAGAAGGAAAAATTCCTAGCGGAATGGGCGCTGTTTACAAAAAAAATGCGCGAAACATTGGCGAATTAGGAATTGGACTAAATCCAGCGGCAAGAATTACAGGAAATATGCTAGAAGACGAAAAAGCGTTTAACACTTGCCACTTTGCTATTGGCGAAAACTTTGATAGTGACGCGCCAAGTTTAATTCACTTAGACGGCGTTGTGCGAAATCCAACAATTACACTTTTGTACGAAGACGGAACAATGCACACAATTTTAGATAGCGGAAGATTAACAATTTAGTTTATTTTTTCTTAATAATTTTATAGAATGATTATATGAATATTATCGTTATTGGAAGTGGCGGTCGCGAACATGCGATTGCTTGGAAAATTGCAGAAAGTCCTAAAGTAGAAAAAGTTGTTTGCGTTCCCGGAAATGGCGGAACTGCAAAAGAAAACAAATGTGTTAATGTTGAAATAAAAGATTGCGATTACATTAAAAAAGACGAAAACGCTTTTGTGCAAATTGCAAAGCACGAAAATTGTTCGCTTTGTGTAATTGGTCCAGAAGATCCGCTTGCAGAAGGTTTAGCAGATGAATTTTGGAATGCGGGGATTCCTTGCGTTGGACCAAAAAAAGAAGCGGCACAACTAGAAGCAAGCAAAGATTTAGCAAAGCATTTTATGACAAAATATAACGTTGCTTGCGCAAAAAGCGAAACTTTTACAGACGAAAATGCAGCCCGCGAATATGTAAAGCAACATGGCGCGCCAATCGTTATAAAAGCGGACGGACTTGCTGCTGGCAAAGGCGTTACGGTTGCCGCAACTGTTAACGACGCTTTGGATGCAATTACAGACATTATGGATTCTGGCAGAGTTGGAAACGCTGGCAAAAAAATTGTTATCGAAGATTATTTGCAGGGAGTTGAAATTTCTGTTTTGGCGGCGGTTAGCGTAACTCCAGAAAATCCAGAAAAAGCGTGCATCGTTCCGTTCTTACCTGCTCGCGACCACAAGCGACTTTACGACGGAGCAAAAGGTCCAAATACTGGTGGAATGGGTTCTGTTTGTCCGCTTGACGATGTTACAAACGCAACTATGGTCGCTTTTAGTAAAACTTGTCTTGAACCAACATTAAAAGGATTAATTGCCGAAAAGTTTGATTATCGCGGATTTTTGTTTTTTGGCGTTATGCTTACAAAAGATGGACCTAAACTTTTGGAATACAATGTTCGGCTTGGCGACCCAGAAACGCAATCTGTTTTGC
>CAZJOU010000031.1:0-5493 GCA_964547685.1 uncultured Treponema sp.
ATCTAGTTTGGTGGTTTCGACATTGCTCAACCACCACAATTACACGAACGCGGAAACCGTTTTTCAGAATCGGGTTCTTGCCGGAAGTACATTTTTGCTAATACATTAAAACTCGACATTTGACCTAATATTTACAAAAAAAATCCACCAAATTCAACGAACTTGGTGGAAGGAGGTAAAATATGACAAAAAATATAAACTATTTTGCGTCAACTATGTTAATTTCAGAAGATTCACCAACGCTAGAAGTTTCGCTTGTTTCATCTTCTGTTTTTTCTGGCTCTGCAAGATTTGTAAAAAACTCATCATTTAATCTTGCAGTTTCTATCATATAGCGAATATTTATTCCAGTTTTATCTTCCATTGTTTTTTCTACAATAAAAACAATATTTCTTCCAGATTTATCGCAAACAATGCGTTCAATTTTATAATTTTTTACGCCCTTTCTTGTTATGCTAGGATTGCCAATTGTTTGGCGCGCTAAAACAGTTCCTCTTGAATCTTGCTTTTCCAAAGTTATATAAAAAGAGGATTTTACATTAACTCCAGAACCATAAATTGTAGGAACAAGTTTTACGCTATAATACGCTTGGTCGTTACTTACAGAACTTATAAAATCCTTAAATTCAATTTCGTCAGTTCCGGCTTTTTTTTCTTCTTCGCGAATATAAAGAATTTGATTTGGTTCATTTTGCTTTGTATTATATTTTTTTGTTGCAAAATAACTTTTAGAAGCAAGCGATTCGTAAACTTCTTTTCCAGTTTTATCAAAAGTTACGCTAGAAGGTTTTACCTTAAAAACTTCGTCATCAACATAATCATTTTTTACAACATCAACAACATAAATTTCTGCCCAACCTTGAAATTTTTTATCAATTTTTCCGTACTGACCAAATATATAATAATTTCCATCATCAGAAAATCCGTTATCTACAAGAACCGCAGAATCTCCTGCAAAAATGGCAAAAATCGAAAGAATTGTAAGCAAACCACCCACTATCAATTTTTTCATAGTTCCCCCTAAGAAAATGCTAACCTATTTATTCGCCTAACAAATAAAAATCAATATTTTCTTAAAACTCTACATTAAAATTTTCGGTATTTTAAATTAAGTCTTTACTAATATTTGCTTAAAGTTTAAGATTTTTTAATGAAAATTAAAACTAGAAACACAATTTTTACAATTTTAATGTTTTTTTCGCTTTTACTTCTTGTAACTTCTGGCATTTTTTTAGGAATAAGCATTTACTTAAAAAATATTTCACTTCCAAACGAAATTCCTTCTGTTTATATTCATAATTTTTTCCTTTTTAAATGCAACATCTATGCAGTTATTGCAAGCATTTTTTTCATTCTTGTATATATTTTTGTTGCATTGCTTTTAATAAATGTAGAGTTCGAAAAAACTCAATCCACAGAAATTATTTACTTTGTTCTTTTTTTGTGTAGCATGCTAATGGAAGCCGGCAGACTTTTAACTCCGCTTTTTAATCTTTGGGAAAACATAACAATTTTAGAAATATACATTACAAAAGCACTAATTTTTGGAAGAACCATTGCGCCTTTAAGTCTTATATTTTCTGTAATTTACAGCAATTCAGAAAACCGTCAAAATGTAGAACAAAACATTGCCGTTATTGTTGTAATTTCGCTTTTTATTGCCGCATCTGTTCCAGTAAATACAGGAACAATGCTTCCAATAGGTTCGTTAAAAATTGGTTTTGGAAACCTAATTTACACAATTCTTTTAATTTTATTCGTAGTAGCATTTATTTCAATGATTTTAAAAATTTTGCAAAACCACTTAGATAAAAAACTTTTACTAGGTTTTCTTTTATTAATTGTTGGATATTTTATTTTAATTCAAACTTACAATTTTTTAGGTTTAATTTTAGGCATTATTTTACTTTCGTACGGAACTTACGTTTACTTAAAAACAATACACAAACAATATTTATGGAATTAAAAGGGCAGAGTCCCGCCCTACGCCTCAAACCTTTGGTTTTCGTCTACCCTACCCAGCGGGGACACCCCGCAACGCCCCGTCAAAGCAAAAATTGCGCTAAGCCGCCAATAACTACGGGAATTACAATGTTATCAAAATCTGTCATTGGAATAACTTCCACAACCATTGCAACAAACGCAAGAATTAGCGAAACAAGCGCGTTTTGCCCTACGCAGAACGACGAAACAAAAACCGCATAAAAGCAAGCCAAACTTCCAGCAGCAGTTTTTCCTTTTGTAAAAGGAATATAAACTCGGCCAATCAACTTTCCTACAAGGCTTGCAAGTCCGTCGCCAAAAGCAAGCGCATAAATTCCAATTCTTGCCGCTTCGCTATTCCACAAAAGTGCGCTTAAAATTATTCCAATAACAAGCGTAACTGGACCCAAAACAAATTTATTTTCATCGCGTTTTCGCGCAGCAATAGAAGTTATTTTAGAAATAACAGGAACATTAATTCCCTTTAATCTTGCAAATTCCGTTAAAGAATAAAAAATTAACGCTACAATCAAAAGAATAATAGTTGGTTTGTACCAAATAGAAAGCAAAGTCGGAATAAATGCGCTACATAAATGAATCGACTTTCTAAAAATTTCTTTAAAAATTCCAATTCTATACTGCTTTACAAAAATTCCGTTCTTAAAATCCAACTGCTTCATTGGCTTAATCCGTTTTCTACCGAAAGAGTTTTAGAAATATCAGTATAAATTGCAGGTTCAAAATCTGGAACAGGATGCGTTACATATTTTAAGTTTTGCTCTGCAAGATTGCTTCCGCCAAGCCGAACCATAGTTTGCTGATTTCTAGTAACTGCGTCCCAAGCGCGTAGCGATTCCTGAAAATTAACCATTGCTTTTGCGTTCATTGCGCTACTTCCTGTTCGTTGCGCAAGCCTATAAAAAGTTACGCCCAAATTGTTAGACGCTTTTAAGTAATCATCAACAATTTTTGCTTCGTTGCTTCTAGTTTGCGGAAAAAGAACTCCGTGTTGTTCGCGGTAAGAATTAATTTGCTCTAAAAGACGTTCGTAATAACCTTGAGATGCAAAATTGTCGTTTCGCAAAGAAAGCGAATTTCCCATTGCAAGCAAAAGGTTCGGATCATCAGAATAATCTTCGCTAGCCTTCATAAAAGAACCAATTGCGTCAGAATAGTTTTCTTTAGAATATTGAATATAACCAATTTTGTAGCGAAGTTTTCCATTATCGTAATCAATATCAACCGCATCTTTATAATTCTGAAGTGCGCTATCATAATCGCCAGAAATAAAATATTCAATGTCGCCTAAATCTGCATAAAGATTTCCAACTTGGCTAGTTCCTTCTAGTCCGCTTCCTTCTTTTGAATTTGTATAAAGCGTAATTCCGTTTGTAAATGTTTCTAACGCTTTTAAGTATTCTTTTTCATCTGTATAAATTTCACCAA
The DNA here is from genome assembly GCA_964547685.1 of uncultured Treponema sp. Lineage (GTDB taxonomy): Bacteria > Spirochaetota > Spirochaetia > Treponematales > Treponemataceae > Treponema_D. The sequence goes on from CAZJOU010000031.1 coordinate 3,430, forward strand.
GAAGTCTGTAAGAATCAATATTTTTATACAAATCTTTCTTTTTAATTACGTTAGATTTGTCAAACATTTCCAAAGATTGAACCAAAGCGCGTTCTGCATTTAATGAATTGTTTGTATTTATATAATAGCGCGCAATATTATAATACGGCAAAGGACTTTTTCCGTCTGTTTTTACAGCGCGAACAAGCATTTCTTTTACATCTTCAATTTTTGCTCTTAAATATTCGTCCGACGGAGCAAGATAACCGTAAAGTTTATCTAAACAATAACCGCTAAGTTCTGTCCAATCTTGTCCTTCCAAAGACTTTGGTCGCGGATAAAAATGTTCTTTTGAATTTAAAACTTCTTTTAAGTTGTCAGTTCTAATATAATAACGCATCATTCTAGCAAGATATTTATCTGTTGGTCCATAAAGTTGAACAAGTTCCGCATAGCGTTTTAATGCTTCGTCATATTTAGAAGAATCTTTTTCGTCTGCCCATTCAAGATAATTGTCGCCAAGCATTAAAATTCCGTCTGCATCGTTTATGTGATAATCTAAAACTTCGCGCAAAAGAATTTGCTCTGCATTTTCGTAATTTGCAAGGTCTTTATATTCCATTTCAGCATAATCAAGTCCTGCTTTTTTGTCGTGATTAAAAAAGTACAAAATATTTTTGTACATTTGTTCTGCGCGAATATATTGTTTGTGGTCTTTATAACCTTCTGCGTAGCGGAAAAACCATTTTTTTATAAGTTGAAACTTTGTTGCTTCTATAAACTTAGTTTCTGATTGCGGAAAGTTTTCCGATTCTAGCAATTTGTAACCTTGACTGTAAAGCGAAGTTGCTCTTATTGGGCGGTAAACAAAGTAGCGAACAAACTGGAACATAAAGAAGAAAACTACAAGAGCCGCAATCGAAAGAATTGCACCCGGAATAATTTTGTTGCTAAGTTGATATTGGAACGACGCTTTATACGCTTCGTACTCTTCGGCGGTTCTTCGTTCAAAATCGCGCGGAACTGGAATTGCAACATCAAGCATTTTTTCCAATTCAGAAGCAAGCGAACGCGCCGAAACCTTTTTTAAAACTTTCTGAATAATTTCAAATTCTGCTTCGTCCGTAAATTCGTTCTTTACAATAAGTTCTTCAACCGCCATTCGCACATTAAGCGGATACGAAGAAAGATTTTTTATAAACTTTTTGTATTGTTCGTCAGAAAGCGAATTTGGCGGAAGTTTTCCTGTCTCTTTTTCTGCCTTCTTTTCTTGTTCTTCCTGTTCTGCTTTTTCTTTTTCCGAAGTTGGAACTTTTATTTTTCCGTTCTTTCCAACTTCTACTGTATCAACATCAGAAAAACCTGGAATTTCAAAATCAGAATTTTCATCAGAAAAATCGTTTGCGTTTCCAAGTTCAAAATCGCCTTGTTTTAAGGCTGCGTCTGTTTCTGGAATTCCAAAATCCAAGCCTTCCATTTCGGAAGTATCAAAAGTTTCTGTAGGTGCAGATTCTTCTATATTTTGTTCTGCATCAGAAGTTGCAGAAGAATCAGAATTAGTTGAATCGTCATCAAAATCGTCAAGATTAAAATTAAAACCAGAAAGAAGTTCGTCTGTTCCGTCAGATTTTTCTTCGGATTTTTCTTCTGGCTTTTCGTTTTCTTCTACTTTATTTTCAGAATCGCTAGTTTTTTCAGAATCAGAACTTTCTTTCTTGTTCTGTTCAGTTGAATCAGAACTTGTATCAGAAGTTGCGTCCAAAAATCCATCTGGTAAATCAAAATCTTCTGTATTTAAGTCAATTTCGTTTTCGTTAGATTTTTCAGAAGAAGCATTTTCCGCACTTTGCGCTTCTTCGCTATTTTTAGGTTCAACTTCCGAAACAGATTCTGGAAGTCCTTCGCCCATATCTATTGCGTTTCCGTCAAAAGAAAATTCTTTATCCGTTTGTTCCGCTTCTGGCGACTTTATTTCTTCGGAACTTTCATTATCTAGCGAAGAAAAATCTGGAACATCTAAATCAAGGTCCGAAATATCATCAAAAGTTGAATCTTTAAATTGTTCAGTTGCATCTGGATTTTCTA
>CAZJOU010000031.1:5593-15327 GCA_964547685.1 uncultured Treponema sp.
TCTGGCTTTTCAGAATCATTTTCGCTATCAAGAAAATCCGCATTAAAATCAGGAATATCAAAATTAGAATCGTCTGTAGAATTATCGCTAGAATTATCTGTAGCGTTAAAATCCGAACTTTCTGGTGCATTTTCTACATTAGAAACAAGGTCATCTAACGACAAATCAGAAAAAGGCTCATTTTCTGCGCTAGAAGAAGTTTGTTCGTTTTCTGTTGGCGTTTCTTCTGCCACTTCTGCATTTGAACTTGGTTCATTTTCAACTTTTTGTTCAGTTGATTCTGTTTCTGGCTCAGAAGTTATTGGTTCAACATCAGAAATTGCATCATTATTTTCTGCATTTTCTAAAGGTTCAGGTTCTGCAGATTCTAAATCTTGAATATCATTATTTTCAACATTTTCTAAAGTTGAATTTTGTGCGTTTTCGTTATTTTCAGTTTCGTTTGCTTCGGCTTCTGGTTCTTCTTCACCTTGACTTCCGTCAAATCCAGTTCCGCCAAGCAAATCTTCTAGACTAAGTTCAGAAACTTCTTTTGGCTTTGGTTTTTCTGGCTCTTTTTCAGGCTCTGGTTCGCTACTAGGTTCTTCTACCGGTTCTTCAAACATAGAAAGATCTGGTTCAGAATCGCCATTTGAACTAAGTGCCGAAAGGTCTGGCACAGAAAGATTTATTTGCGGAGCATTCGCATTTTCTGCAGAAGAATCCGAAGAAGTTCCCATTATATCAGAAAAATCTTCTGGTCCGTTATCTTGATTTTCCGAAATATTTTCGTATTCAACAGGTTCCGGCATTCCCATTGCAAAATCGTCAGCGTCACTTTTGTCTTCTATATTTTTTGGAATTGGAACAGTAACAGGCTTTTCACCGCGAGCAGAACGCAATGCCGGTTCATTACCAAGAGAAAGAATATCTGCATTAAATTTTTTTAGCTGACTTAAACCAGGCATATCGCTCTAATTTTACTCCATTCGTAATTTTTAATTTTGTGTCATTGTCGGGCTTGACCCGACAATCTATAATAAGTAGATTATCAGGTCAAGCCCAACAATGACAAGAAATTTGCAAAATAATAAAACCTACTTACTTTTATTTACGGAAAAGATTTCAATTCACTTTATGAATTTAGTAAAAGATTAAAAAAAATCGAAAATCCACCCACAAATATTTTATCACAAAATTAATTTTTTCGCTTAAATATACAAAATATTCCGCCGATATTTTTGATATGAAAAGAATTTTATCGTTAATAATTTCGACAATCATTTTTTCATCTGTTTTTGTTTTTGCAGAAAAATCAGTTTCGCAAGAAAAAGATTTATACGAATACAATAATATTGTCGCTAAAATAGAAAAAGTTCAAAAACCTTTTTATACAGAAAACTACGTTGTCTTTACGCAAAAATCTGGTCCGCGCTTTATTGGAATTGCTTTTGATTTTGAAGATTACAAAACAATTCATTCTTTTATGCTTCATAAAACTCGCGATTTTGACGGAAACATTACAAATACAATAATGTTTTACATTCTAGAACGGCCAGCAGACATTTCAGAATTTTCTTATAGACTTATTATAGACGGACTTTGGACTTACGACCCAGAAAATCCAACAAACTATTTTAACGAAGAAACTGGAATTACACTTTCTAAAATAAATCTTGGAGAAACAAAGCCAAAAATTACGGGAACAACAAAAAAAAGCGGAACAAATTTTATTTATAATGGCGAACCCGGACAAAAAGTTAGGCTTGGCGGAACTTTTACAAATTGGGACAGCTGGATTTACGAAATGCAAGAAACAAGTCCAGGTTTTTACGAACTTACATTGCCACTTCCAACTGGAAAATATTATTACAATTATTATTTAGGAATGAATGCAGTTGTAGATAAAACAAATCCAAACCGCGCCTACACAGAAGACGGCAGAACCGCCTCTGTAATAGTTGTTCAATAAAAATTGTCTATCTTCCAAACCGTTTTGCTAAATCTTGCAGTTTAGACATATCCATTCCTTGCAAAGAAGAAGCATCTACGCCAAGTTGACTCATCATTCGGCTTTGCATTCCCTTATTTCTAGTAAGTTTTTTCATAGTAAGTTTAGTTTTTTCAAACTGCTTTATTAATTTATTTACGTCGGCAACGCTAGTTCCAGAACCAGCTGCAATTCTCTTTCTTCGGCTAGGTCCAATTATAAGATGGTTCGCTCGCTCTTTTTTAGTCATAGACTGAATAATTGCTTCTTGCTTTTTCATAGAACTTAAATCAACATTTTGATTTGCCATTCCAGGAATCATATCTAAAAGCGACTGCATTGAACCCATTTTTTTAACTTGCTTAAATTGCGCAAGCATATCGTCTAGCGTAAACTCGTTACGCATCATTCGCTTTTGTAAACGTTCCGCTTCTTCTGCGTCAACAGTTTCTTGCGCTTTTTCTACAAGCGAAACAACGTCGCCCATTCCAAGAATTCTACTTGCAATTCGTTCTGGGTGGAACGGTTCAAAATCCTCTGTTTTTTCGCCAGTACCAATAAACAAAATTGGCTTTCCAGTAACAGAACGCAAAGAAAGAGCCGCACCACCACGTGCATCAGAATCAAATTTTGTTAAAATTATTCCCGTAAGACCAATTTGCTCGTCAAAAGTTTTTGCAATATCAACTGCATTCTGACCAGTCATTGCATCTGCCACAAGCAAAACTTCGTCTGGGCTAACTGCTTTTTTAATTGCAGAAAGTTCTGCCATCATATCTTCGTCAATCTGAAGCCGACCAGCAGTATCAACAATTAAAGTATCAAACTGATTTTTCCTTGCGTACTTTAATGCTTCTTCCGCATTTTTTACCGCACTTTTCGAATTTTCCTTAAAAACTGGAACGCCAATTTTTTCGCCAAGAACAGAAAGTTGTTCAACCGCAGCAGGACGCACTAAATCGCAAGCCGCTAAAATTGGGCGTCTTCCTTCTTTTTTAAGTCGCGCCGCAAGTTTATGCGCAGCAGTAGTTTTACCCGCACCTTGCAAACCTAAAAGCAAAATTACAGAAGTAACATCTGGCCCACGTAGCGAAAGCGACTTTTTATTTTCGTCGCCAAGCAAAGCAACAATTTTATCATAAATAATTTTTACAAATTGCTGTCCTGGGTCAACCGCTTTTAATACTTTTTCGCCCTTTGCTTCTTCTATTGTAGAATTTACAAATCGACGAACAACGCGCAAATTAACATCGGCTTCAAGCAAAGCCATTTTAATTTGTTCAACAGTATCTTCAATGTTTTTTTCTGTAATTGTAGATTTTCCGCTTATAGTGCGAACAATATTACTAAAAGTTTCAGATATTTTTTCAAGCATTTATACTTTTTCCAAAATTTAAAAGTTCATCAAGAAAATCCAATGGACGAATTTCCTTATTTAAAATTCTATACAAACCATCACAAATTGTAAGTCGCAAATTTTTTCGTTGACCAATTTCGTGAATATATTTACAAGCAACCGCACCTTCTGGTAAGTAACCAATTTTTCCAATATTCGCAATCAAATCGTCCAAATCCTTAAATTTAGAAAGCATATCTGTATTAATTAAATCTTGCCCAAAGCGACGATTTCTTCCGTACTTACTTTTACAAGTTACATCAAGGTCGCCAACACCAGCAATAGAAGTAAAAGTTTCCGCGTGCGTTGCGCCCATTGCCATTCCAAGCGTTTGAATTTCGTTTAATCCAGCCGCCATTAAAAGCGATTCTGTATTATCGCCAAAAATCTGCGAATGTTGAGCAACAGCGTCAAGCGCGCCATAAACAACAGCAATAACGTTTTTAGCCGCAGAACAAATTTGAACGCCAATAACGTCAAAGCTAGAATAAGCCAAAATACCAGGAACACGTAAAAGTTCACGCACTTTTATAGAATTTTTCGGATTTTCAGAAGCAGCAATTAAACCAGTAATTTTCCCCATTGCAACTTCTTCCGCATGCGAAGGACCAGCAACATAAACTGTGTTTCCCTTGTAAATTCCCGGAAGTGTATTTTCAATAGTTTCCAAAACAAGTTTCGGTCCATCTTTACCAGGCACAAAACCTTTTGTTAAAGCAGCAAAAACAGAAGTTCCTTCCGCAACATTAGGAACGCTTGTAATTTTTCTAATTGTACTTGCCAAATACAAAGAAGGCGAAGCAATTATAATATATTCCTTGTCGGTTGCAACTTCTATAATATCATTAGAAACAGTAAGATTTGGCGAAAGTTTATAACCCGGCAAATATCTTTTGTTTTCATGTTCGTTATTTACAGAATCTTTTACTTCCGGCTCAAGTGCCCACATTTGAACTTTGTGTCCGCCACGCGCCAAAGCATGCGCTAAACCAGTTCCCCAAGCACCACCGCCAAGAACACCAATTGATTTTGGTTGCATAATAAAAACCTTCTATTAAATAGATTTATTAAATAAATTCAGAAAGATTATCTTTCCAGTCAAAAATCTCTTCCGGTTTAAAGAAAAGCCCAATTTCGCGTTCTGCGCTAGTGTCGCTATCAGAAGCGTGAATTACATTAAAATTTGTATGAGCGCAAAAATCGCCACGAATTGTTCCCGGAGCCGCATCCGCAGGTTTAGTTGAACCAACAATTTTTCGAACCAAAGTAACGCAGTCATCGCCTTGCCAAACCATCGCAACAACTGGAGCCGAAGTTATATAACTGCACAAATCATTAAAAAACGGCTTATCCTTATGTTCAGCATAATGTTTATGAGCAAGTTCATCGTCAATTTGCATCATTTTTAATCCAACAAGTTTTAAACCTTTTCTTTCTAATCGGTTAATAACTTCACCAACAATACGGCGATTCAAAACGCCCGGCTTTAACATTGCAAAACATCGTGTCATGATTCTAAAATTATATATCAATAAGCCAAAATTTTCAATAAACTTTTAAAAGGGCGGACAACCGCCCTACGCCCGCACTGCGTTGCGGTCTACCCACCGTACGGGCTCAAACGCCGCCCGTAACGCCTGCTAATTCTAATCTCTCTACAACTTCTTCAATAACTTCTTTTGGCGTGCTTGCTCCAGCCGTCACACCAACTGTGTCTAGCAAAAAAAACTGGGTTGGAATTTCTTCGGCGGTTTCTATTAAGGCAGCATTTTTGCAATTTTCTTTTGCTATTTGAAAAAGTCGCTTTGTATTTGCAGAATTTTTTCCGCCAACAACAAGAACGCCTTGCACTTTTGGGCAAAGCGCGCGCAATGCTTCTTGCCGTTCTTTTGTTGCAGAACAAATTGTATTTAATACTTTTAGATTTTTTATTTTTTTAGAAAGACATTCAACAATATGCGCAAATTCTTCCGCACTAAATGTAGTTTGGCACAAAAGAATCGCTTTTTCACTATCTTTTAAAGGCTTTAACTTTTCCGCATCTTCTTTGCTTTGAACAAGAATAAATTTTTTGCCTGCATAACCTGCAATTCCTGCAACTTCACCGTGGTTTGAATCGCCCGCAAGAATTACAGTGTAGCCCAAATCTGCATATTTTTTTGCATTTTTTTGGCTTGCAACAACTTTTGGGCAAGTTGCATTTACAATTTCTGCGCCATTTTTGTTCAACTTTTCTAAAACTATAGGTGGAACTCCATGCGCGCGAATTACAACAACGCTACCTTTTTTTGCAGAATCTACTTTTTCCGAATCTAAAACAGAAAGCCCTTTTTCAGACAGTTTTTCCAAAGCAATCCTATTGTGAATTAGCGGACCTAACGAAAAAACTTTTTTATTAGGATTATTTTTTAAGGCAAAATCAGCACTTTCTACAGCGCGCTTAACGCCCATGCAATAACCAAGGACATCTGCAAGAATTACTTTCATCAATAATGTTATAACACAAAAAAAAAGGCTACACAATGTAACCAAAAATTTATATTTTTTCAACAAAAAAAATGCACTCTCGGCGAGAGCCTGCTTTGCAAAACGGCTTCCGCGCTTTATTTTGTTGGCAATCGGTGATTGAGTCTATCGAAATCACTTGTTGCTACAACAATTACGTTTTTGCCATTATGCCTGCTTGTGCAGATGTTTTGCAGAGCAGCCTTTCGCCTACGTGCATTTTTATCGTTTTAGCACTTAAAAGTCTATTCTATTTAGTAGCCTTTTGATTAGCCTTCACAAACATCAAACCTGGATTCCGTCCATCTGTAAAACGCCTTTTTCAGTTTTTAGCGAATGATGAACTCCGTATTCAGGCTTCCAGTTTTTTCTGCAAAGCGAAATAAATCCGCTAGAAATAAACAACGAAGAATAACAACCGCTTATAAGACCAATAATTAACGCCAAAGAAAAATCTCTAATGCTTCCAGTTGTAAAAATAAACAAAGCAATTACAGCAAATAATGTTGTTACAGTTGTTATAATAGAACGTCCCAATGTATCAGAAAGAGAACGATCCAAAAGTTCATTAAATGTGTTTACTTTTGTTACACGCAAGTTTGAACGAACTCTGTCCAAAATAACAACAGTATCGTTTATAGAATAACCTACAATTGTTAAAACTGCTGCTAAAACCATTGTAGAAAATTCCATTCTGGTCCAAATTATAAATGTAAACATAATTAACGTGTCGTGAATTAAAGCAATAATTGCGCCCAAAGCAAAATCCCAGTGGAATCTAATTGCTGCATAAAGCCAAATTAAAGCAAAAGTTGCTAACAAAAGAATAATAGATTTTGTTGCAAGCGATTTAGAAAAATTTGAACCAATAAAATCTGTTTTTACAACAGTAACATTATTTTCGCCAAATTTTTCAGAAAGAGCCGAAATTACAGAATTTTGCAATTCAACTCCAGAAGATTCGTCCGAAGGCGCAGCCATACGAACTTGATAACTTACGTTATTTCCTGAACCTAACGCTTTTACAGAAACGCCCTCCAAACTAGAAAGCGCATTTCTAACATCATCTGCGCTAACATTCTGAGCAGCCGCATACAAATAAAGTGGCGTTCCAGAAAGTTGTGTAGAAACATTTGAACTTACAAACAAAATTCTAGAAGATTCACTTCCATCTGTTTTTAATACAGCAGAAACATTTTCTACAGAATTTAATGCGCTAACAATATCTTTTACAGTTGCATAGTCATCGTAAGAAAAAACTTTAGTTTCGTTATCTGCGCCACTTCCGCTTACAATTAAAGAAAAATTATTTTTAGAAATATCAACAGTTACTTTTGCATTTCCAGAATATGTAAGTTCAACTGCAACAGGAGCAATTCTAACTTCTTCTATAAGACCAGGCTTAAAATCAATTCCAAGATTTATTCCGCGTGTTACAAATCCGATAATGCCAAAAATAATGAGTGCAATACTAATAATTGCCGCTGGCAAAAAGAATTTACTAAAATGAATCAGTTTCTTTTCCATTATTTTATCCTCCAGCTAATGCTTACTTTTGTTGATTTTAAAACGTCTGTACCAAAATCAAAAATAAGTCTAGAAACAAACAAAGCTGTAAATACAGAAGAAACAACACCAATTGCAAGGCTTACAGCAAAACCTTGAATAGAACCGCTTCCTAACTGAGAAAGGAAAATAGCAGCAATAAACGTTGTTATGTTAGAGTCCATAATTGCCCAGAAAGCATTTTCAAAACCAGCAGCAATAGAAGCCGCACGACTTTTTCCAGCAACAAGTTCTTCTTTAATACGTTCAAAAATAATTACGTTTGCATCTACTGCCATACCAATTGTTAAAATCATACCAGCAATAGAAGAAAGCGATAAAGTTAAATTAAACGCCGAAAGAACAGAGAACATAATGTAAAGGTTTAATATTTGCGCAACAATAGCGTTTATTCCGGCGCCTTTGTAATACAAAAGCATAAAAATCATAATAAGAGCAAGACCGGCAATAATAGCTTTAATACCTTGCGAAATTGCCTGCTCTCCAAGAGATGCACCAATTACTTGTTGCGATTCTACAGAAAGCGGAACGTTAAGCCATGCAGATTGCAAAACTTTTTGTAGATTTTGCGCTTCTTCTAGTCCAAAGCCAGAAATAGCAACTTGTCCGCCAGAAATAGCTTCGTTTATGCGCGCATTAGATTTAACTTTGTTGTCGCTAACAATAGCAAGATTTTTTCCAACGTTATCGCCAGTAAATTTAGCAAATATTTCCGCGCCTTCTGAATCTAGCACAAAATTAACTTGCGGCTGATTTGTAAATTGGTCTGCACCAACTTCTGCACTTTTAATGTGCGAACCGTCAAGTACAATTTCTTTTTTTAGCACAAGATAGCCAACTCTTTCGTCCAAACCATATTCATCTTTTGTGTACAAACCTAAAAGTTCGCAATCTTCTGGAATTATAGAAGAATCTATAAGATTTCCTGTTGAATCAAAAGTTGTTGTAAGATGTTCTCTGTAATATTCATAAAATTTATCTGTAGCATCGCTATCTACAAGGCGGAAGTTTAAAATTCCTTTTCCCATAATAAGAGTATTAATAGAATCTGCTTCTGCCGCACCTGGCATTTCTATGTAAATGCGATCTTCACCTTGTTGACGAATAACTGGTTCTGTAAGACCAAAGCGGTCAATTCGGCTAGAAAGATTTTCTATTGCATTTTCCATTGCATTTTTCTTAAATGCTTCTACGTCTGTTACAACGCCAGATTCATTTTGCGAAGCAAGTGCCGCGTCCAAATCTGCTTTTACAATAATATTCATACCGCCAGAAAGGTCCAAACCAAGTTTTACCGAATTCTGATAATTTTTTCTTGCTTTAAGAATTACATTTCTGTATCGGCTTGTAAATTCTTCCAAAAATTCTTCTTCGTTATAGTAAGCGTCAAGAATTGCGCCAACTGTCATTTCTTTTGGAACTTTTTGACCAGCAGCTTTATATTTTTTTGCAGCTGCTTTTTCAAGCCATTCATATTTTGTGTCAATTTTTGCATTGATGTCTTTTTTTGCAGCATCTTTTATTGCATTAACATCATCTGCTCCTTGCGCTGTAGCATAATCTCTAATGCTTTCCAAAGAACCTAAAGCTAAAGCCTGAACTTCTTTTGGAGTTCCCCAATACCATTTTACAGAAGGATAAAGGAATGCGTAACAGATTGCTAAAACAGCAAGAAGAATAACTAAACGCGTACGTTTATTCATCTTTTTTAACTCCGTTTTTATTTTGAATCTTTTTTGTCGTCTTCTTTAGAGGCAACATCTTTTAAATCTTTTGAATCTTTTTTGTCTTTTGATTTTTCATCTGCTGATTTTTCTGTAGCAGGTTTTTCGTTTTCTACGCCAGCAATTGCAGAACGGCTAAATTCAATCTTGCAATTATCGTCAACTTTTACAATTATTGTTTTTTCTTTTGTAGAAGAAACAATTCCGTGAATTCCACCAATCGTTACAACTTTATCGCCTTTCTTTAATGCAGAAATCATTTTTTCTGTTTCTTTTTGTTTTTTATTCTGTGGGCGAATTAAAAAGAAATAAAAGATTGCAATAATCAATACAAATGGAATGATTGTTGAAAGCAAACTGCCCGTTGTAGAAGCACTAGAAGCTGCACCAGCCGCCGCTCCAGCACCGTCCTGAAGAAGTGAAATAAATGACATGTCAATTTTCCTTGTACAAGTAATTTTCTGAAATTTTCAGTCCTTACAGAATATCACAGTAAAACTTTTAGAACAAGTAGCGTAGGAATAAAAATCACATCGTGTGATTTTTATTCCATTTCAAATGCTTCGCATTTTCA
>CAZJOU010000032.1:0-15118 GCA_964547685.1 uncultured Treponema sp.
CTATACATTTCTAAACTACAGAAGGATTTTAATGCGAAAGGTTATTTCTTTAATTTTAGATTATTTTCTTATTTTGCTTGTTGGATTTGCAATTGGAATGTTCATTTTTGTGCAATATTACGACAGCATAAGTCTTGTTGCGGGCGAACGTTTTTTTGTTTCTAAAGAAATTATTGTTTACGGAATTTTCTGCGTTCTTCCAATTATTTTTATAATTTTACCTTTTGCGCTAATACTTTATAAAATTCGCCACAGAAGTAATCCAAAATCAACTTTTATAACATTTATAGTTCTTTCGCTTGTAAATTGGTTTGTTTTTTATCCGCTAACATTAAAACTTCAAACCGTATACGAAAAAAATCTTTACGCAAAAAATTATAATCCTGAACAAAAACCGCTAACCGAAGGTTATTTTAGAAACGCAAACGGAAAACTTTATTATTTTAACAAAAAAGCCGATTTAGATTCTGCAAACGTTATTGAAATAGAAGATTCAAAAAATCCTGGAAATTTTGCACAAGAAGATATAATCGACGTTTCTGCAAAATCAGATTTTGAAAAATTTTCAAGTCCATTTCGCGATCCTTTAATAAAAGAAACAGTTACAAATATTCCATATCCGATAATAAACGTTTTTTCTTCAATAAAAAGTCAGGCTTTACATGCATGGAATTACGGTTTTATTTCTTGGATTTGCTTTTGTTCAATTGGATTTGCTTTGTGTTCAATTTATGGAATTGTAAAATTTAGCCATTGGCGAATGGTTAATGTTTTAGGCGCATTTATTCTTAGTGGAATTGTAATTTGGTTTAATGATTTTTATTATTCGCCATTAAATTCTTCTGTGCGCAATTTTCTTCAATCTTTATTTTATGAAGGTGGAAAATTGAACTTTTTTATAGACAAAGGAATTGAATTTCCGCTTGTTTTAATAAATATGATTTTTTTTGTTGTGCTTTTAGCTATTGGAATTTTAGTAGCAATTTTACGACGCAAAGAGGAAAAATAAAATGAAAAAAGGAACTAGAAATTTTATTATAAACATAGCGTTTTGTATTTTTGTTTTTGTGCTTTGCGTTCTTTACGGACATTTTTTTACAAAAGTTCCAGAACTTACAAGCGATTCTATTGCAAAATATAAATTTCTTAGCGGATTAAAACTTTTTTGCCTTTTGCTTCCTTCTGTTTTTGCTTCTAGCGCAACTATTTCTTGGTGCATAGATTTTGGACTAAATCCAGATGGTAGCGTTTCGCGCTTTTCGCCAGCAATGTTTTCGCGCTTTAAGACAGTAATAATTTCTGCAATAATTTTTGTGCTTTTTATAACTTGTGCAAACGAAATTTTTGTTCCGCAAATTACAAATCAAATTAAAATAATGGAATTTAAACCAGTTTTAATGAAAGAATATCAAAATTCGGCGAAGTTTTTTTACGAAAATAAAAATTACGAAACTGCTTATGAATACGCGCACTTGGCTTACGAACTAGACCCGAATAATAGCGAAAATAAAGAAATTTTGTACATTACAGAATCTTATAACGATAAAAAAGACGAAATTTCTAACGCTGTAAAGCAAAAAATTAACGAATTAACTTTTGGCGAATCTAACTTTGGAGTTACGGAAAAAAAGCAAACAATTATTTCTGCGCCTTATAAATCTTACGAACTTTTGCAAACTGCAAGAAATTGTTTAAGCGAAAAAGACTGGTTTGGCGCGCATTATTATGCTCAATTAGCATTAAAAGCGGCAGAACTAAAAGATATAAACGTTCCAGAATTAAAGCAAATTGCTGCAACTGCTTGGAATGAATTAAACAATACAAAAGTGGCAGGAACTACAGAAGAGCAAAAAATATTTGCAAAAAAATACGAAGGTTACGTTTCGCTTGTAAATGGCGACATTTTGCGCTCTTATTACGTTTTTCACGCACTTTCGCTAGAATCTAAAAAACTTTCAATCGACCCAGATGTTGTGCGATATTTAGAAATTTCGGAAGAACTGTTAAAAAATCAATATTTTTTCCGCGACGAAACTCGAAATCTTCAGGCGTACGAGTCTGCAAATAATGTTTACTTTAAAATTCGAAATGATGAAAAAAGCACTTTGTATTTTATTCACGGAGTTACAACAAGCGGTTCTACTGCAAATATGATTTTGTATCTTCGCGGATTAGAAATTATTGAACTTGATCAATTTGGTTCAGTTCTTTCTGGATTTTACGTTCCTTACGCAAAAATGACCGCGCTTGAAACAAGTTTTTTGGAAGAAGAAACAAAAAATCTTTTAAAAATAGACAAAAAAACAACTTCTGTTCCGTACATAATTTTAAATTCTGTTGATAAAAACTTTCCAAATCAAATGGTTTCGCCAGAATTTAAAATTGGTTACAAAAAGGACGATTTAGGCGGAATTTTAATTTTAGGAATGCCGTTTAGCGATTTTAATATAATAACGGAAGCGTCTAGTGGCGCGGATTCTATGAATTTAATTTCTTTGTTTAAATTTGTGGGAAAAGCAGAAAAGTACGGATATTCTTCCGAAGTTTTTGCTCATATTTTAATGAACCGACTTTTAAAACCGCTTTACATTTTAATTTTGTTCGTAATAATTGCATATCTTTCTTGGCATTTTAGACTAGAAGAAAATTCTATTTTTAAGTTCAAATGGATTATTATGTTTCCGCTACTTAGCGTAGTTTACATTTTGCTTTACAATTTAGCACTTTGCTTTTTTAAGTTCATAAATTACGGACTTTTAGGCGTTACAGGAACATATTTTTCTCTTTGTGCCGGCTTAATTTTGTACGTAGTAATTTTAATTATAGTTTCGACATTCTTTTTGTCGTGCAGAAATTCTTCGGGGAAATAATGTGCTTTTAAAGTATTTTTTTTACATAATTTACATAAATTTTGAATTACAAGTTAGCAAAAATAAGTTATAATTTTAATTATGAAAAAGAAATCTGCCGTAAAAACTTTTGGAATTTTAACTTCGGGTGGCGATGCACCTGGACTTAACGCTGCAATTCGCGGAGTTTGCCGTTCTGCGATGATAAATTATGGAATGAAAATTATCGGTATTAAAAACGGATACCGCGGACTTATAAACGGAGACGGATTTACAATTACTTCGGAAACCGTTTCTGGAATTTTAACTCGTGGCGGAACTTTGCTTGGAACAAGCCGCGAAAAACCATTTAAAAATCCTGTTCCAAATCCAGAAACTGGACTTTTGCCAATAGAAGCAATTAAAAAGAATTATAAAAAATGGAAGTTAGACGCACTTGTTGTTCTTGGCGGAAACGGAACAAACACAACTGGAAGTTTGCTTGCAAAAGAAGGTTTAAATGTTATTGGTCTTCCAAAAACTATAGATAACGACATTGTTGGAACTGATGTTACTTTTGGTTTTCATACAGCGGTAGACGTTGCAACTGAGGCTATAGACAGAATTCATACAACTGCACATTCGCATAGTCGCGTTATGGTTGTAGAAGTTATGGGCCACAAAGCTGGTTGGCTTGGTTTATATTCTGCGCTTGCTGGCGGTGGAGACGTTTGCCTTTTGCCAGAAATTCCTTACGATATTAATTCTGTTGCAAAAAATGTTCTTGCTCGTCGCGATGCAGGAAAAGAATTTTCTATTGTCGTTGTTGCCGAGGGCGCACTTTCTAAAGAAGAAGCAAAACTTGATAAAAAAGAATTTAAAAAAGCGCGTGCCGAAATGGTTCAATCTATTGGCTACAGAGTTGCAAAAGAATTGGAAAATGCAACTGGATTGGAAAGCCGAACTTCTGTTTTAGGATATTTGCAACGTGGCGGAACTCCAAGCCCTTACGACAGAGTTTTGGCAACTCAGTTTGGCGTTGCGGCCGCAGATTTTCTTGCGCGTGGCGATTTTGGAAAATTAGTTGCAATGCAAAATAACAAAATTGTAGGAATTCCGCTAGAAACTTGCGCGGGAAAAGTTAAAAACATTCAACTAGACGACCCACTTATTGCAACTGGTCGTTCTGTGGGAATTTGTTTTGGCGACTAATTTAAAAAGTAACAATTTTAAGTGCAAATTTTGCAAAATTTGTTTAGGTCGCGGTTGTGTTGGAAATATGCCTGGAATGGGCGGCGTAAACAATAGCGAAAATTTTATCTTAAATTGTGATGATTGGGATAAAATTTCGCTAAGCGAAAGTGCTTTAAAAAATCAAGTTTCTGTAGAAAATTTAGGAATAGCTCCTGTTACTGGAGCAGTTCAAAACATTGGTTTTGCAAACGAAAAAGATTTTTACTTTCCGTATTTTTCTGCCGCTAAAAATGCGGGAATTACAATTTGCGTTGGCGACGGCGCACCAGACGAAAAACTAAAACTTGGACTTTCTGCTGTTCAAAAATTAAATGAAAAAGCATATTTTTTTTTAAAACCTTATTCAAACGAAAAACTTTTTGAACGAATAAACTGGATTCGCTCTTCTGCCGTTGCAATTGGAATTGATATAGATGCGTACAATATAATTTCTATGCGAAATCAGGCAAAGTTAGAAAAAAAATCGGCAGAACAATTAAACGAATTTCGTAAATATTCAAAACTTCCGCTAATTTTAAAAGGCGTTTTTACAAACGAAGATATTGAACTTTGCAAAATAGTAAAGCCAGAAATAATTGTTGTTTCTAACCACGGCGGGCGCGTTCAGACAGAAAAAGGTTCAACCGCAAACTTTTTGCAAAAAAATAGCAAAACATTAAAATCGTGCTGCGCCGAACTTTGGGTAGACGGCGGAATTAGAAAAAATCGCG
Source organism: uncultured Treponema sp. (assembly GCA_964547685.1). Lineage (GTDB taxonomy): Bacteria > Spirochaetota > Spirochaetia > Treponematales > Treponemataceae > Treponema_D. Next base: position 4,793 of record CAZJOU010000032.1, read on the forward strand.
ACATAAAAGTAGCAATCGCTCTTGGCGCAACAAAATGCTTAGCCGCTCGCCCTTTTATAGCGCGCCTTTGCGAAGGAATAAAAGTCGGAAGCGAAACCAACGCAGTTAGCGCAATGCAAAGCGGAATTAGCAAAATGGAAAGCGAAATATGTAAAATGATTGAATAGCCCAAACTTTGACTTTTATCGAAATGTGTCATTGCCGTGCTTGACACGGCAATCTATTATGCAATTTGCATAAAAAGATTATCGGGTCGAGCCCGATAATGACATTTTTTTGTGCAAAAAAAACAAATTTTTAAAAGTCGAAATTATGGCTAAATAGTTTGTTTAATTGTAACCCAACTTAAAAATATAAGGTTTACAATTAAACAGATTTGTTATATTATTCAGTTTATGGAAACTGAAAATATTGATTTAATAAAACTTTCGAACGAAATAATTAATGGAAAAAGACTTTGTAGGAACGATAATCTTGATTTTTTTGAATTTTGCAATTTGCAAAAGCTTTGCGAAGGTGCGGATTTAATTCGTGAAAAATTTCGCGGAAAACGCGTAGATTTGTGTGCAATTATTAATGGGCGTAGCGGTCGTTGTGGCGAAAACTGTAAGTTTTGCGCACAAAGTGCTGTAAATCATACAAGTTGTGCCGTTCACGAATTCTTACCAGAAGAAACAATTTTTGAAGATGCAAAAAAACATCAAAAAGCGGGTGTAAATCGCTATGCTGTTGTGTGTTCTGGGCGTGCGCTTACTGGTAAAGAATTTTCAAAAGCAATTAGCGTATACAAAAAAATGAAAAGTGAACTTAAAATAAATCTTTGTGCTTCTATGGGATTTCTTTCGCGTGAACAGTTGCACGAACTTCATAAAGCTGGCGTTACAAGTTATCATCACAATATAGAAACTTCGCGAAGAAATTTTCCAAATATTTGCACAACTCACACTTACGATATGAAAATTGCAGAAATTAAAATGGCGCAAGAAGAAGGATTTTGCGTTTGTTCTGGCGGAATTATTGGAATGGGCGAAACTTTTGAAGATAGAATTGATATGGCAGTTTCGCTAAGCGAGTTGGGAATAAAATCAATTCCGTTAAATGCGCTTATGGCAATTCCGGGAACTCCTTTTGAAAATATTATTCCACTTACTGAAGATGAAATTTTAAGAACAATTGCAATGTTCCGCTACATAAATCCAGAAGCAAATATTAGACTTGGTGCTGGCAGAAAATTGCTTTCTAATTCCGGTGAAAAAGCGTTTAATTCTGGAGCAAGCGCATCTATTACTGGCGATATGCTTACAACTTCTGGAACGACGATTGCCGGCGATATAAAACTATTAAAAAGTATGGGACGCGACTGCAAAGCGCAATACGGAACAAGTTGCTACGGCACAACGTGCGAATCTAGTTGTGAATCTACCTGCGAAGCAACGTGCGCAGTAAATTGCGCTTGTTGTTAAGACTTTTTGTTAGTTCAAATTTCGACTTTTTATTAATTCGTACTAAAATCGACATTTGAACTTAGTTACTTTACACTTTGAACAAATTTATTTGCGTACCGATTTTCTTAATTGAATTTTCAACTGCGGTTGAATTTTCTGCAAGCGATTCGCTAGTTTCGCTAATTTTTGTTGCGCCCGCAGACATTTCGTTCATTGCCTGATTTATTGATTCTGTAGAAGTTTGCAATTTTTTAACTTCTTCCAAAATAATTTCGTTTTTATTTGCCATATCTTTGGAAGCTTCGCGAACTTGATGACTATTTTCGTTCATTCCACGAAGAGCGTCGTTAATTTGTTTAGAACCAATAGTTTGTTCGTCCATTGCTTGTTTAATGCTTGTTACAAGTTGGTCGGTTTCTTTTATTTTTTCAGAAACGCTAACAAACGAATTATTTGCTTCTGTAGAAGCGGCAACAACATTTGTAATAGATTCTTTTATATTATCAAGTTGTTTTCCTATAGTTTTTGATTGCGCCGTAGAAGTTTCTGAAAGTTTTCTAATTTCGTCTGCAACAACGGCAAATCCCTTTCCGGCTTCGCCAGCGTGTGCCGCTTCTATTGCCGCATTCATAGCAAGTAAATTTGTTTGTTCTGCAATCGTAGAAATTGCAAGGTTTGCGTCGTGAAGCATTTTACTTTGGTCATCAATTTGTCTAAGTTTTTCTTTTACATCGTTTTGTTTTTCAACGCCGTTATCAGAAGTTTCGGCAAGCATTTGAAACGATTCTGCCATTCTGTCAACTATTGAATTTACAGAAGATATATTTCCAATCATTTCTTCTACTGCACTAGATGCTTCGGAAACGCTGTCTGTTTGTCCTTCTATCATAAGATCTAGTTGATTAATATTTGATGCAATAGTATCTACAGCACTTGCAGTATGTTGAACGCCGTTAGATTGTTCTTCTATTTGAGAATTTACATTATTTATATTAGAAACAATTTGTGTAATTGCGCTTGCTGTATTATCTACGTGATTTTCTAATTCGTCGCCAAGAGTTTGCATTTCGTCTGCGTTAGTTTTTACTGAACTAATGGCAGTTCTAAGTTTGTCGATTGTTTTGTTAAAGAATCGGCTTAAGTTTGTAATTTCGTCGTTTCCATAAACAGGAAGTTTTACAGTTAAATCGCCTTCGCCTTCGGAAATGTCGCGAAGTTTGTCTGTAATTCTGCCAATCGGCTGAACAAAAATTTTCATTATTACAATAATAAAGATTGCACAAGTTAGAACAACAATTATTGCGCTTATAATAAGTTCTTGAATAATTGCGTTTTTAAATTCACCTTGAAGTTTTTGCGATTCAACTTCCATTGCAGCGTCTATTTCGTCTATGTAGTTTCCTGTTCCAACAACCCAACGCCAAGGTTCGTAAGGCGCTGTGTAAGAACGTTTTGGTTCTGGTTTGTCTGAACCAAGTTTTGGATACTTAAAATTTAAAAATCCGCCACCATTTTTTCCTATTTCAATAAATTCTTTGCACATTGGAAATCCGTCTTCGTCTAGCCAATCTAGGCGGCTTGTTCCTTCGGCAGCTGGTTTTGGTGGCAAAAGAACGTTTATTCCGTCAAAAGTGTCAATCCAAAAGTAGCCTTCTGTTCCGTAGCGAAGTCCGCGTATAATTTCTTTTATTTTTGATTGTCGTTCGGAAAGCGAATAGCCTTGATTCGTGTAAAGTTCGTCATAAGTTTTTATTAGCGAAATTACATTTTGAATTTGCCATTTTATTTTGTCGTCGTAGCCAGAAAGTAAAAGTTCGCGTTGTTTTTCTAGCGTATGTTTTTGTTGTCTAACAAGATTTTTTACTGACATTAACGTAAATAAAATAGAAAATATTACTAAAAGTAAAATTGCAAATATTCCAACCTTAAATTTTAAACTTACAAAACGATTCCCATTTTCATCTTTTTTCATAAACACATCCTTTTTTTGTAGCAATCTTGTGAGGCAGTTTCAGAATTATGGATTGTCGGATCAAGTCCGACAATGACATTTTACAACTTTTGAAACTAACTCTTATATAAAAAAAATCCCTAAAAGATAATTGTTTTAGGGATTTTACTTTTTTTAATATAACAAAAATTATAAAACTGATTTTTTTATTGTCAAGCACGACAATGACAGCTAAGTTCTACAATTCTATTGTTCCAATTTCTTCGGTTTTTGAACTGGAACTTTTTGGCAAAGTGCGTTTTGTTTCGCTCTTTTCTGATTTGTTCATATTTCCGTAGCCGTAACTTGGCTTAGAATAATAACTTCGCGAATTTCTTTCTTCTTTTTCGTCTTCGTCTTTTTCGCTTTTTGTAGATTTTGCAGTTTTTTCTGCTTTTGGCTTAGGACTTGCTAAAAAAGCAAACATACTTCCACAAATTCCGCCCGCAATGTGCGCTAAAGTAGAAATATTTTCGTTCTTTCCTGAACCTAAAATTTCGCGACCAATATATAAAATCAAAATTAAAATAAACGAAAGTGGAATTTCGCTTTTAGAAATTGTTGTAAACGAAGCCAATAAAATCATCATAAAGGCAATGTCGCTAGAACCTAAAAGTTGCGTTGGACTAAAGCAAACGTTTAAAACTCCAGTTACAAGTGAAGTTATTGTCATCATTAAAACTAAAAGTTTAGAACCGTATTTTTCTTCAATCATTGGTCCTAAAAGAAGAATAAAAGCCATATTTCCTAAAAAGTGATTCCAATCACTGTGACCAAAAATGTGAAGAATCAATCTAAAATAATCAAGAAAATTTGCTGGATTAAACGCTGGCGTAGAAGTTGCGCCTGGACAAGTAAAAAACGCTGGAATTAGCGCATTATTTAAAAATTTGCTATCTAAAAAAAGTATTATTGCAGAAATTAAAGCAAACGAAAGAGTTACTGGCGCATTATAAGTTATTCTTATATTTGAAAAAAAATTCTTTTTTGTCATATTTTTATTGTAGCAGATTATTATTTTATTGTTTATATTTAAAGTATGTCAGAACAAGTTTTATCAGAAAATCTTGGGTCAGGAACTGTAGAAAATATTGATTTGGAAGAACCGCCTGAATGTAAAGTTATTATTTTTAATGATGATTTTACGCCAAAGGATTTTGTTGTAGAAATTCTTATGCAAATTTTTCATAAACCGGAAACAGAAGCGGTTACAATAATGGAATCGGTTCACAATTCTGGAACTGGAATTGTTGGAATATACACTTATGATATTGCACTTACGCGTGCTAATATGGCAACGACACGTGCAAGAAAAAACGGATTTCCGCTAAGAATAGAGGTTGAAAAAGCATGAAAATAACATCTCTTTTAGGAAAATCACTTTCGGAAGGTTTGATAGTTGCAAAAAAATCAAATCACGAATTTTTTACGCCAGAACATCTTTTGCTTGCAGCGTTAAATTCAAATCAAGTTTGCGAAATTCTTGAATCTTCTGGATGTAGAATAGAAAACTTAAAACAAGATTTAATTGATTATCTTCAGACAAAAATTCCTGTAAATGCGGAAATTAGTTCACCAAATCAAAATCCGCAAGAAACGCTTGGATTTCAGTCTGTAATGAACAGAGCAGTTTTTAATTGCGTTTCTAGCAGCCGAAATGTTTTGGATATGACAGACGTTTTGGTTAGTATGATAGACGAAAAGAAAAATTATTGTTCTTATTTAATGCAAAGAAACGGTACCGACAGAATGAAGCTTTTGGAAACTATTTCGCGCATAAAAAATGCGGCACCGCAATTTGCTACAGAAAACGCTTATCAAGGGAATGGTTATTCTGCGCAAAACGGAAAAGGCAGAAAAACTGCTTTGGAAAAATTTTGCGTTGATATGACAGAAGAAGCGCGAAAAGGAAATTATGACAAATTTATTGGTCGCGAAGAAGAAATTGACCGAACAATTCAAATTCTTTGTAGGCGTGTAAAAAATAATCCGTTGCACGTTGGTGACGCTGGCGTTGGAAAAACTGCCGTAACACAAGGACTTGCTCAGCGAATTGTAGAAGGAAAAGTTCCTGCCGAACTAAAAGAAAGCAAAATCTATTCTTTGGATATTGGCTTGCTTTTAGCTGGTTCAAAGTTTCGAGGCGATTTTGAAGAAAGGTTTCACGCAGTTGTGGACGAAATTGTTGCAAAGAAAAATGCAATTTTGTTCATAGACGAAATTCATATGATTATGGGCGCAGGTTCAAACGGAAACACAAATATTGATGCAGCAAATATGTTAAAACCTGCGCTAACTACAGGAAAAATGCGCGTAATTGGTTCAACAACTTTTGAAGAATATTCTAAAAATTTCGAAAAAGACAGAGCTCTTTCGCGACGTTTTCAAAAAGTAGATATTTTAGAGCCAAGTCCAAAAGAAACCGTAAAAATTCTAAACGGACTTTTGCCAAAATTTGAACAATATCATCACGTAAAGTATCAAAAAAATGCAATTAAAGCGGCAGTTGACCTTTCTGTTCAATATATTGCAGATAAACGTTTGCCAGATAAAGCAATAGACGTAATTGACGAAGCGGGTTCGCTTTTAAAAATTCAAAAAAATGGCGGATTTGAAGGCGTTACAATTTCTAAAATTCAACTTTCAGATGAACTTAGTCCTGCTGTAACTGAATATACAACTACGCCAACTGTAACAACTGCAACTATTAGACAAGTTATTGCAAAGATGGCGCACGTTCCAATTCAAAATCTTGCAGGTGCGGAGAAAAACAAACTTTTAACTTTGGAAAAAGACTTAAAAGCGCAAATTTTTGGTCAAGACAAAGCAATAGAAGAAGTTGTTAAGGCTGTAAAAAGAAGTCGTGCGGGCCTTAAAAATCCAGATAAACCAGATGCAAGTTTCTTGTTTGTTGGTCCAACTGGCGTTGGTAAAACGGAACTTGCCCGCACTTTAGCAAAGCAACTTGGCGTTTCGCTATTGCGCTACGATATGAGCGAATATCAGGAACGACATACTGTTAGCCGACTTATTGGTTCGCCAGCAGGTTATGTTGGTTACGAAAACGGCGGGCTTTTAACTGATGATGTGCGAAAAAATCCGCACGCTGTTATTTTGTTCGATGAAATAGAAAAAGCGCATCCAGATATTTACAATGTATTTTTGCAAGTTTTGGATTATGGTTTTCTTACGGACAATCAAGGGCGAAAAGCAGATTTTAGAAATTGCATAATTATTATGACAAGTAACGCTGGCGCGCGCGATTTGGAAAAACCTTCGCTTGGATTTGGTAGCGAAAATAAATTTTCTTTTGAAAGCGACAGCATAGATTTAAAAGAAGCGGTTGAAAAAGAATTTTCGCCAGAATTTAGAAATAGATTAGATGCAATTATTCCGTTTGCTCATCTTACAGAAGAAAATGTTTTAAGCGTTGTTCGCAAAGAATGGAAAAAACTTGCGGAACGGCTTTCTGCTAAAAAGATTAAACTTTTTGTTACGGAACGTTGCGAACAAAAACTTTTGGAACTTGGATATTCGCGCGAAATGGGCGCAAGAAATCTTGCAAGAATTGTTGACGAAAAAATTGCAAATCCACTTGTTGATGAAGTTTTGTTTGGAAAGCTTAGTAGTGGCGGAATTGTTGTTGCAGATGTTTTTGGTAACGAAATTGTGTTTACTTTTGAAGATGGACGCATAGAACCGAACAAGTTTATTGAAACTCAATTTGAAATGGAGTAAACTAGAACTTATGAACGCTATTATTACAGTTGTAGGAAGCGACAAGGTAGGAATTATTGCTAATGTAAGTTCTTTTCTTGCCGAACACAAAATAAACATTGCAGACATTACGCAGACAATTCTTTCTGGCAATTTCGTTATGATGATGATGGTCAACTTTGACAATGCCGACATTTCTATAGACGAACTTAGAAACGAACTTTCTAAAAAAGCCGAAAAAATGCAAGTTGAAATAAACGTTATGTCCGAAAAAGTTTTTAGCGCAATGCACCGCATTTAAAAAGATTTTTTCTAACTGCCGACAGGATGTCGGCAAATAGCAAAGCATTCTTGAAAGAAAAAATTGACATGATGTCAATTTTTTCTTGTTTCTATTAATAAGAACAGTTATAATAAAAATATGAAAAAATCAATTTTGTTTTTGGGCGTTATTGCCTGCATACTTTTTGCTGGATGTAATAAAAAATCCGCAAATAATTCTGTTAATTCTGAATCTGGAAAATCTGTAAAAATTGGAATTGCAAAAATTGTTCAACACGTTGCTTTGGACGATATTGAACGTGGCGTTATGGACGCAATAAATGCTGCCGGTTTTAATGCAACTTACGATTTACAAAATGCAAATGGCGATGTAAATACGGCAAATCAAATTGCGGCGCAATACAAAGACGAAAAGGTTGATGTTGCAGTTGGAATTGCAACTCCAGTTGCGCTTGCTTTGGCAAACACAATAAAAGATATTCCAGTTGTTTTTGGAACTGTTACTGACCCACTTGGAGCAGGTCTTGTTACAACTTTGGAACACGGCGAAGGAAACGTTACTGGAATGAGCGATGAACTTCCGTCTGTTGAACACATTAAACTTTTTAAGCAAATTGCTGGAATAAAAACTCTTGGTTACATTTATACTTCTAGCGAAGATAATTCTCTTTCTGGTTTAAAGCTTGTTCAAAAAGGTTGCGAAGAATCTGGACTTGAACTTGTAACGCAATCTATTACAACTTCTTCGGAAGTAAAGCAAGCCGCAGAAGCTATTGTAGATAGAGTAGACGGAATTTATCTTACAACGGATAACACTGTTTTTAGCGCACTTCCTGCGTTGGTAAGCGTATTTAATAAAGCAAAAAAGCCAATTTTTTCTGGTGATGTTACTGGCGCAAAAAATGGCGGTTGTTTTATGGCTTCGGGATTTAATTATTACAAAGCTGGAGTTGCAACTGGCGAAATGGTTGTGCAAATTTTAAATGGTGCTAAGCCAAGCGAAATTCCTGTTCGTTTTATGACAAAACCTTCTGATTCAGATTTACTTTTTGATTTAGATGCTGCAAAACTTTGCGGAATTACAATTCCAGAAGAATATCTTTCGCAAGCAACTTATATTATAGAAAACGGAAAATTGGAAGAAAAATAAAAGATGCTAGAAACTGTTCTTATAGAAGGCTTTATTTACGGAATTATGGTTCTAGGCGTTTTTGTTTCGTACAGAACCTTAAATTTCTGCGATATGACAGTTGATGGTGCTTTTCCTATGGGTGGCTGCATTTTAGCGGCTTGCCTTTTAAATGGCGTTCCTCCGTTTGTCGCTTTGTTAATTGCGTTTTTGGGCGGTTGCGTTGCGGGGCTTTGCACAACAATGCTTTACACAAAACTTCGCATTCCAGATTTACTTGCTGGCATTTTAATGATGACAATGCTTTATTCTGTAAATTTGCGAATTATGAATAATCGCGCAAATGTTTCGTTTTTGCGCCTAAATACAACATTTAGCAAAATTACGGCTTTTTTTAATGAACGTTTTTCTTTTCTTCCTAGCGAAATTGGAATTCTTTTATTTTTGCTAATTTTTATTGTTGCGCTAAAGTCGCTTTTAGATTTGTTTTTTCATACAGATTTAGGACTTACAATGGGCGCACTTGGCGCAAATGAACAAATGATTGTTAGCCAAGGCGTAAATCCGCAAATTGTGCGCGGAATTGGCGTTTGCTTTGGCGACGGACTTGCCGCTCTTTCTGGCGCGTTTGCCGCAATGTACAACGGTTTTGCCGACGTAGGTAGCGGAACTGGCGTTATTGTTAGTGGACTTGCTTCGCTTATGCTTGGTGAGTTTATAATCCGCTCTAATAAAATTGGTTGGCAAACTTTTCGCGTTATAATTGGTTCTATTATTTATCGCGGACTAATGCTTTTAGCTCGAAAATATGGTCATTTTATAAATCTTACGCCAAACGACTTAAAATTAATTACGGGAATTTTAATTGTTATTTGTTTAATAATTTCTAATATTCAAAGTAAACAAGACTGGAAAATTCATTTTAAGCGACCTTCTAAAGTTGGAGGTGCAAAATGATAACAATAAATGATTTAAACGTTGTTTTTAATAAAGGAACTCCCGATGAAAATCACGCGCTAAAAAATATCAATTTAAAAATACAAAAAGGTGATTTTATAACTGTAATTGGTTCAAATGGTGCTGGAAAATCAACTTTGTACAACGCTATTGCAGGAACTGTAAAACCAGAAAGTGGTCATATTTTTTTAGATGAAGAAAATCGTGAAATAACTTTTGATCCTGAATATAAGCGCGCACGTTATATTGGACGCATTTTTCAAAATCCGCTTTTGGGAACTGCTGGAAAAATGAGCCTAGAAGACAATATGATGATTTGCAGCAAAAAAGGTTGGAAAGGCTTAAAAATTAGTTTAAATAATAAAATGCGTGAATATTTTAAGTCGCAGCTAAAAGTTCTTGAAATGGGACTAGAAAATAGATTAAACGACAATGTTGAACAATTTAGTGGCGGACAAAGACAAGCATTAACTTTGCTAATGGCTGTAATGTCTAAGCCGGATTTGCTTTTGCTAGACGAACATACGGCGGCTTTAGATCCAACAAATGCAGATATTGTAATGCAACTTACTCGTAAATTTGCGCAAGAATATAATCTTACAGTTATGATGGTTACGCACAATATGAAACACGCTTTGGAATACGGAAATCGCCTTATAATGATGGATGATGGCGAAATTATTTTGGATATAAAAGGCAACGAAAAAGCGAATTTAACAATGGAAGATATTGTTGAACGATTTAAGCAAATAAAAAACAAAGAACTTTCCAACGACCAAATGATGTTGCAATAAAATGTGGTGATT
>CAZJOU010000033.1:0-5686 GCA_964547685.1 uncultured Treponema sp.
GCTGCACTTGCGCAATTTACGCACATAAACGCATAAGGAATAGATTCCAATCTTTCTTTTGGAATTTCTTTTCCGCAACTTAGACAAATTCCGTACTTTCCGGTACGAATTCTATCTAGCGCGTTATCTATTAATTTTAAGCGGTTTGCATCTTGCGTGCTTAGCGAATCTAATAAAGTTCGGTCTACTGCATCGGTTGCAATATCAACTTCGTCGCCAGATTCTATTGGCTTTACAAGATTTTTTAAATCTGTAGATTGCGATTCCAACGCCGACAAAATTGTAGCGCGCTGGTCTAAAAGCTTTTCCTTTATTTCTGATACGAATTTTTCATCCATTAGTTGGTCCTCCCAAGGGTCAACTGCGTGGATTGCATCTAGTTCCACTGTTGTTGACAAGCCATTTTATTTTGGTACATACTAATATAAGTATAAAATCGTAAAAACGCAAATTTTTTTTTGATTTTTTTTGGAGGAATCGTGGCTAAAGAAGAAGCTATTGAAGTAGAAGGTGTTGTAAAAGAAGCATTGCCAAACACAATGTTCCGTGTTGAATTACAAAACGGACACATGATTATGGCACATCTTTCTGGAAAAATGCGCAAACATTACATAAGAATTGTTCCTGGCGACAGCGTAAAGGTTGAACTTTCTCCTTACGATCTTGACAAAGGTCGAATTATTTTCCGCCAGCGTTAGATTTCTTAAAAATCATCCGGAGAGCGCGAGCCGCTCCGGAAATTCCTGTTCCAATAAGACCAATGCTAATTAAAGGTCCAAACGGAAATATAAACCAAATAATCCTAAACATTAATAAACCAACAATAATTTGTCCCAATTTTAGAAAAAATTCTGCCCACCAACTTTTTTTAGTAAACGAACTTTTTGGATCTTTATATTCGTAATAATAATTTCTATTGTTTCCGCCACTTTGACTTGCGCCACTATTAAACCATTGCCAGAAAGAATCTTCTGAACCAAATGGATCTGAATAAGATTGTTGTCTGTAGTAATTTTGATAAGCATTTTGCGAATAATTTGCAGAATTGTAAGCAGAAGAAGCAGAACCAAATCTGTCGTACTCTGCGCGTTTTTTTTCATCGCCAAGAACATTGTACGCTTCCGAAATTTGTTTAAACTTTTCTTCTGCTTCTTTATTGTTCGGGTTTCTATCTGGATGATATTTAAATGCAAGATTTCTATATGCTTTTTTAATTTCTTCTTGAGTAGCCGTTTTTGCAACACCTAAGACTGAATAATAATCGTTCAAAATAATTCCCCTTGAAAAAAAGTAGAATCTACATAGGCAATCTCTAAAAAACTGAAGTTTTTAGAGGTTCCTATAAAAAAATAATAAAAATGTGAACAAGTTACAAGTTTTTTATTTGAAAAGATTATCTTTTAAAATTACCCAAGTTGCGCCTTTTCCGCCTTCGCTAGAAGCTGGATGTCCAGAAGTGCCAAGTCGCTTGTCTTGTTCTATAAATTTTCTTACTAATTCGCCAAGAACAGGATCTGTTCCGTGCGTATGAATGCCTTTTCCGTGCACAATCATAATTTTTTTTATTCCTTTTGATTCACATTCTGTTACAAACGAATTTAAGCGATTCCAAGCTTCTTCTTGTTTTAGTCCGTGCAAATCTATTCGCGCTTGCGGATGCATTTGTTCCAAACTTGTGCGGCTATGATATTTATTTCTTGCTTCTTCTTGTTGCATTAAAGCATCTTTATCTACAGTTCCGTAGCGACGAAGCCAAAGTTCCATAGGATTTATGTGTTTTTGATTTTCTTTTTCTATTTCTGAGTCAATATTTTTTTTAGCCAACGCGGCTTTTTCTTCTTTTGTAGGCGCATTTGCTTTTTTGTGCGAAACTTGGTTATATCCGCTTTGCTTTTGTTTTGTTTCCGCTTCTTTCTGTTTATTTTCCCACTGTTCTAAAATGTCGCCAAAATCCATAATTTCGCCTTTCGTGCCTTTCTTGTTGAATTAAAACTAAATTGCAACTTTTTGTCGATTGCACAAAAGTGTCTGTGCTTACGCGGAAATCCGTTTTTGCTACGCACGGTGCAGGCTGCATAGGAAAACAATATAGCGGCTGCTTCGCAGCCCAGCCCTGCAAGTGCTCGCAAAAGCCGTTTTCCGCTCCGCACAGACACTTTTTAAGAATTCACCATAAAAAGTTGCAATTTATTTCTGTTCGTCAATTTCTATAATATTATCGTTCTTTACCCAGCCACCAGAAGAACCGTAACGAACAAAAACCCAATCGCCTGCTTTTTGTTCAATTAAAACTCTTTTTCCGCTTTCTATAGATGCAACTGCCGAAACGCTTTCTTCTGGAACTGCGCTTATGTTTCCGCCCTTAAAAATTGCAAAGGTTTTAGAAAGTTGCGTTAAAGAAATTATAACACCAACAAGCGCAATAACTGCAAGCCCAGAAGTAACAATTATTCCAGAAAGTTTTTTTGTAAAGCCAAAAATAATATCAAATAAAATAAAAAGTAAGAGCAAACAAAAACTTAGCCAAAAAACAAAATAAGTTGGTTCAACAACGCTATTAGAAATTCCATTTTTATTTTCAAAATTTTTTCGCTCATAATAACTTTTTGTAAACGGAATTGAATGTCGCTCTTTTGTTCTTAGTTCCGCAATTTTTTTGCAATTTTCTGAAGAAACTAAAGTTTTTTCTATTGTTTTTTCTTGAACAGGATGTTGTTCAAAAGCATAACCAAAATAAGATTCCGCTTCTTTTCCAGCATTATCTGGAACAACAATTCCTTCTTGAACTTTTATAAGCGTTTCTGGAAGTCCAAGTTCAATTCTAGTTCCGTTATATGAAGTTGCAATTATTTTTACATCTGGCAAAGTAAGATTTCCTGCGTAAAGCGGTTCCCATTCAAAAGAAGCAACCGGAATTTTTTCTTCGCTAAATTCAGAACTTCGCATTGTTCCTTTTGCAATATCAAATTGTTCAAGTTCGCGTAAAAGCGCATTTTTTGGAACAGACCAATTATACGAAATAATTTGAACTGCATATTGCAAAGAAATTCTAAATTTAATAGGTTTTCCAACTGTTGCAGTAAAGTTTGCAAATTCCGCAGATTTTCCGCGTCGTTGACTTATAAGTTCTTCGCCATTTTCAAAAGTCAAAATTAATCTAGGAAGAATATTTCTAGGATTTTCTGTAATTTCTACAGGTTCAAACGGAATGTAATAAAGTCGCGAATTAATGTAAACGTGCAAAGCGCGAATATTATATCTTTTTGCTTCGGCAAAACTTAGCCAAAGTTCAATTTTTGTGCCACTTGTTTTATTTTCATCTGAATATTCTGAACGTCGTAGCGAAATAAAGTTTACGCCAGAAGGCAAATCAGGAATTTGTGCTTGAACTAAATCCGATTTTACATACGGAATTTTAAGTTCAAATGCGCAATCTGTAGAACTAAAATTTATTTCGTTTACAGGAACAACAGTAAGTTCTCGAATAATGCTGTAAGTTAGTCTATTTTGAGTTTGAGAAAATCCATTTTTAGAAAAAGAAAAAAACAAAAATATTGCAAATAATTTTAAAAATCTTGCGACGAATTTGAATTTTCTGATTTTTCGCTGTTTTTCCATTGTTTTTTATCGTACTCCCTAATTCGTTCAAATACAGCCTGTTCCATTGCAGAAGGCGAAGTTTCCTCTGCAACTTGGCTTAGAACATTCTCTTTAGATTTAGATTCTTTTTCTAAGTTCATAACCGAAAGTTCAAGATTAATTTTTGCGTCAATTTTTGAACCATCAATTTTTAGCGCATTCTTAAAACAATTTGCGGCTTGCAAAAAGTTGCCTTTTCTGTAAGCAATAATTCCGCAATTATAATAAGTAGAAAATTTTACGTTTTTATCTTCTGCATTTTTAAGTTGCAAATAGCGTTCGTAAGCAACATCATTTTCGTTTTGTGCCAAATAAGTTGTAGCTAAATCGTAAAGCGCATATTGATTTAATATTTGATTTTTTGAATTTTCGGAATCGTAAACGGTTTGCAAAAACTTAGCAACAGAATTGTTGTAGCGTTTTTGGTAGAAAAACCACGAACCTTCCATAATATTTTTAGAGCCAGAAACATAAACGTTGCAAGACGAAAAAAGTAGGCAAACAACTAGAAGTGCAACAAAATTTTTTTTGTGAATTTTTGCATTTATGTTTTCTGGATCTAATTCTGTAACAACGTAACTTAGCACAATAAAAAGAATGCCAAGCCCTAAAAATAGCGGATAACGCTGAATTGGTTTTATTTCGTAAGTTACAGAAGATTCAGAAAATTCATCTTTGTTTTCTAAATTTTCAGAATATCTATTTTTTAAAGAACTTTCCGAAATAGAAGAAAGAACTTGAATTGCAGAACCAGATTCAGTTGAATCAATATAAGAAATTTTTACATCAGAAACTTTTTCTGCAAAATTCTTTTTTAGTGCGTTTTTACATGCCGCTTTCATTTTTTCTGAACGCAAAGCTGTGTAAATATAAGTTTTTCCGTCCCCAGCAAGAACTTTTGTTTCTCGTTCAGAACCAAAACCAATAAGATTTACAGAAATTCCAGAGTTCATACATTCTACAAGAGAACTTTCTAAAAGTCCGTCTGTTTCTTCGCCATCTGTAAAAACCCAAATTGCACTTTTATACGAAGAATTTGTTGGAAAAGATTTTTGCGCGCATTTTATGCCTTTTCCTAAACTAGTTCCAACAGAACTCATCATTTTTGGCGAAAGCGATTCTATTAAAACTTCCACCGCTAATTTATCTTCTGTTAAAGGAAGAACTGTAACTCCGTCGCCTTTTGCTAAAACAACAGAAACTGGCGTTTTATTAATATGCGAAAGAAGCATATTTGCGTATTTCTTTGCGGCTTCCAATCTTGTAAGATTAGAAACTGCATCATCTGCGTTCATACTGTAAGAAATGTCAAAAACAAAAGAAACCGCAGAACCAGAAGTTTGAACTGGCTCTAAGTACGAACCCCAAGAAAATCCCGCATAAGATAAAACTAGCATAATCCAAGAAATAGAAATGCAAATTGTTCTAAATACGAACATTTTTCTAAAGTGATTTATTTTCTTAGGTGCAAGCGAAGAATTGCCTTTTATTGCAAAGTTATTTATTTTTTTTACAACTTTTCTAAACTTAAAAATTGCTACAATAAGCGCAGGAATTAGCAAAACAAGTCCGTATAAAGCAAAAGGACGTTGGCAAGTAAAATCCATTAAATTGCCTCCTGTAAAAATAAACGGCGAATTATCCAACTAAGGACAAACATAATTCCTGCCGCAAAAACAATTCTGTCGTAATAGTCGTAACTTGTAGTTTTAGAATGGTAAGTTTGCACAACACTTTGATTTTTTATAATCATAGAAAGTGCTAACTTAAAATCCGCCATAGAAGAAACTTCAAAAAATCTTCCGTTTCCAGCGGCGGCAATTTTTCGCAAAGAATCTTCATTATACGAAGAATTTAAATAACCAGAATAATTTTTTCCTGTAGAAGGATCTGTATATTCAATAGGAACTGTTCCTTTTGTGCCAACGCCAAGAATGTAAACAGAAATATTATTATTTTTAGCAAGTTCTGCCGCAGTTTCCGGATGAATTGAACCAGCATTGCTTTCGCCATCGGTTACAAGAACAATACATTTTTTTGGTGCTTC
>CAZJOU010000033.1:5786-8953 GCA_964547685.1 uncultured Treponema sp.
TCTGGTAAAAGCGACGTTGCAAAAGATTCTTCTGGTTTACGTTTAGAATCTAACGAATCGTGCGCAAACCGAATATAATCTGCACGCCTAAAAATTTCTACAACAGAAGAAACATTTTCTTGCAAAAAATCGCTCATCATTCCTGCATAAATTTCGTTAAAAGTAGAAAAAATTTCGTTTGTAGCTAAAGAATCCATTTTTTTGCCAAATCGCACAGAAAGGTAATATCTAAAAATTTGCTGAACAGCAAGACAAAACGCAACATCGTTTATTTTTGGCGAATTTTTTTCAAGTTTTTTAAACTGACGCATTGCATCGCGCGCATTTTTAGCATAAAGTCGCAAAGTTCTTCGCTCTTTTATTTTTTTAGAAATTTTTTGCCACTTAATTATTGCATACAAAATTAAAATTAAAATTGCAATAAGCAAAACAATTCCCGCATAAATAAAATAAATTGTTCCCGGACTTAACATAGGACCTTTTATGCCACGCAACGCAGAATCTTCGCCTTTTGGCAAAATAGAAGCAACTTCTATAGGTTCAGGCTCTATAAAAAAAGGAACAGATTTTTCTTCGCCAAAAACCGCAGGAAATAAATCAAACTTAGGAAAAACAATTTTTCCAGTTTTCCAAGGCGAAAAAGTTAAAATAACAGTGTAAAGCGCACCATTTTTTTGAATAATTGCTTTTAAAAGCGTAAAATCTTCGTTATCAGATTCAAAAGGAAGCTTTTCTAAAAATAGCGACTTTTCGCTTAAATTTTCTTCATTCGGAAAAAAATCCACATTCGAATGAAAGTTATAATGCAATTCCGCAGTGTCGCCAACATAAATTCGCTTTGGAATTAACATTTGCGACGTTTCTGTTTGCGAAAAAACAAAAAAGTTTGCAAAATTAAAAAAAGCAAAAAAGGCAATAAAAAGCGCAAAACGTTTTAAGTTCAAAATTATTTGCCTCCCCACTGATGATTTCCGTAACTTTTGCTAGCGAAAAAGTTTAAAAGTTGGCGAACAACATCTTCTTCTGTAGAAATAGAAACAAAACCCGCTCCGTGCCTTGCACAAAAACTTTCTATTTTTGCAGTTCGCTTTCTATAATAGTCGCGCCAAGCAGATTTAAAATTTTCGTTCGACGTAGGCAAAACAAAATGAACATTTGTTTCGTTATCTGCAAATTCAAAAGCGCCAACATCAGGAAGTTCCCAATCCGTAGAATCCGTTATTTGAATTGCGGCAACATCATTTTTTTGACACAATCGCTTAAAAGGTTCTTCCCAGCCAGCACTTCTAAAATCAGAAATTACAAAAACTAACGAATGATGTTTTAGCATTTTTACCGCGCCCGTAATTGCATTTCCTAAAGCAGAACCATTTTGCATTTCGTAAATTTCATCAAGTTTAGAAAGAAGCAACATTGTGTGTTCTCTGCCAGCTTTTGGCGTACACGAAAAATGAATTGAACCATCAAAAAAAACTGCGCCAACTGGACTTTCGTTTAATTCGCCACACAAAGCCATTAACGCCGCTGTTTCTGCCGCAGTTTCGTACTTAACTTTATTTTTAGAGCCAGTAAACATAGAAGCAGAACGGTCAACAATTAAAAAAATCTGAAGTTCGTGTTGTTCTTCAAACATTTTTACAAACGGTTTTCCCATTCTAGCAGTAACATTCCAATCTATAGCGCGAACATCATCGCCCCGCAAATATTCGCGAACGCCGGCAAATTCAATTCCTTGCCCACGATACAACGAACGAAAACCGCCACTTTTCATACTATCCGCAAGTTTTCGCGCTGCAACTCTAAGGTAATTTGCTTTTTGCGACAAAGAATCTCTAGAACCAGCCAATAAATGTTCCATTAAATTTTCCTATTTTTTATAAAAGTGGGGGAAAAGTCCCCCTCGGCCGCACTTCGTTGCGTCCTACCCCCTTTCCTAGGGGCAAACAAGTTTTCCCCTAAAACCCCTTTCTTACCGTAACGCAAAACCTAGCCCCTTCGCAGAGCGAAGCCTAACTTACCAACCACGAACACGGACGTTCGTGCTTTGCTCATCAAATCTGCATCGCAGATTTGAATGAACCAAAAATGCCCGGACGGCATTTTTGGTTCTAAGGTACTGGAACAAAATCTAGTATTTTTTCAATTATATCGTCTGCGGTAACGTTATCGGCCGCCGCCTCGTACGAAAGAACAATTCTATGACGCAAAACAAGCGGAGCAACTTTTTTTACATCTTCTGGAAGAACAAATGAACGTCCCGCTAAAAGCGCAGTTGCTTTTGCGCACTGAATCATTGCAATTCCAGCGCGCGGCGAAGCGCCAAACGTAATGTAACGAGTAATATCGTGTTCAGTTTTTTTCTTTAAGTTAGGACGCGTTACAGTAACAATTTGCACAATATATTCAATAATCTTTTGGTCGCAAACAATTTGCAAATTCATTTCGCGAAAACGCAAAAGGTCACTTTTAGTAAGAACTTGTTTTACATCAATTTTAGAAGCTGCACCTTGCGTTTTTATAATTTCAATTTCTTCTTCCGAAGTTGGATAATTTACATTCAATTTTAATAAAAAACGGTCAAGTTCCGCTTCTGGCAAATTATAAGTTCCTTCTTGTTCAATAGGATTTTGCGTTGCAAGAACAAAAAAAGGTTCAGGAAGTTTATAAGTTTCGTCGCCAATAGTAACTTGCTTTTCTTCCATTGCTTCTAGCATTGCAGACTGAACTTTTGCTGGCGCGCGGTTAATTTCGTCTGCAAGAACAACATTCGTAAAAACCGGACCTTTTCGCACACTAAAAGTTCCTTTTCCTTGCTCGTAAATTAAAGTTCCGCTAACATCCGCTGGCAATAAATCTGGCGTAAATTGAATTCGCTTAAAATCCAATCCGCTAATTTCTGCAAACGTTTTTACTGCAAGCGTTTTTGCAAGTCCAGGAACGCCTTCCAAAAGAACGTGTCCGCCAGCAACAAAAGCAGTTAAAATTCCGTCAATAAGATATTCTTGACCAATAAGTCGCTTTTTAGCTTCTTCTTTGCATTTTTCAACTAATTTTCTACAATTTTCAAGTTCAGTAAGATTAACGCTTTCCATTTTTCCTTCCGTACGTATTTAAATAATAAAATTAGATGTAAGAATCTAGTAATTTCACAAATAATTATAAAAAAA
>CAZJOU010000033.1:9053-11711 GCA_964547685.1 uncultured Treponema sp.
TTTTTTTCACCTAATTTTATTAATTTACATTGATTTAGCAAATCACTATAATTAATTTATCATGTTGAACCCATTAGCACAAGAATTAAACGATTTATTAAAAGGCACATCAGCAGAATTTTTATTCTCTGATTTAGGAAAACGCATTTATTTTCCACGTGGAATTATTGCTCAAGGTGGCGAAGCAAAACAAAAAGCTTCTGTAGCAAATGGAACTGTTGGAACAACCGTTGTAAACGGAAAACCTGCAATTCTTCCGTCTATTCATAAGTGGGCACCAGAATTAACTTCTAGCGAATTAGTTGCTTATGCTCCTACCGCAGGAATTCCTGCTTTGCGCGAAGCTTGGAAACAAAAACAAATTAAAAAAAATCCGCTTCTTGCTAACAAAAAAACTTCGCTTCCTGTTGTAGTTCCAGGACTTACAGCTGGACTTTCTTACGCATTTGATCTTTTTGTAGATAACACAAAACCAATTCTTGCTCCAAATCCAAGCTGGGACAACTACGTTCTTATTGCAGACGCTCGCCGTGGCGCAGAATTTCATCAATTTGAAATGTTTAAAAATGGAAAATTCAACATTCCAGGATTAGAAGAAGCCGTAAAAGCCGAAGCAAAAAAATATGGTTCAGTAAGATTAATCTTAAACTTTCCGCAAAATCCGTCTGGATATAGTCCAACTTCTAAAGAAGTTCAGGAAATTTGCAAAATATTAAAAGAAGTTGCAGAAACTGGCGCAAAAATCTTAGTAATTAGCGACGATGCATATTTTGGCTTAAATTACGAAAAAGATATTGAACCTCAATCTCTTTTTGCTCATATTGCAGATTTGCACGAAAACATTCTTGCTATAAAAGCAGACGGACCAACAAAAGAAGATTTTGCTTGGGGATTCCGTTGCGGATTTTTAACTTTTGGTTGCAAAGGTTATTCAGATTCACAATACGACGCGCTTGTAAAAAAACTTATGGGCGTAATTCGCTCTTCTGTTTCTTGTGCCGCAACGCCTTCGCAAAACATTATTTTAAAATCATTCCAAGATCCAAATAATGACGCAGAAAAAGAATCGCTTAAAAACATTCTAAAAGAACGTTACGATGTTGTTCGAAAATTTGTAGATTCGCATAAATCTACTGCGCTAGAAGCGTTGCCTTTTAATTCTGGCTACTTTATGAGTTTTAAAACAAATGGATTTGACGCCGAAACTTTGCGACAAAAACTTTTAAACGAAAAAGGAATTGGTACAATTTCAATAGACAAAAATACTTTGCGCGTTGCATTTAGCAGCATAGAAAAAAATCTTATAGAAGAAGTTTATTCTAAAATTTATGCAACAGCAGAGGAAATTGCTCGTGCTTAAAAATTTGTGGCGCGCTACGCTAAAAAAAGTTCAAAAAACTTTTTTATTTGTCTTTATCATTTTAACTTTTTCGCTTTTTGGTTGTAGTAAAAAAACAGAAAAACGACTTGTAATTTGGACAGACAATAGCGAAGCGGCTCCAACTATTGAACTTTACAACAAAACGCATAAACACAAAGCGGTAATTGTTTACAAAGAAAACATTGCCACAAGTCTTCCGCCTGCGCAAGACGAACTTTCGCCAGACATAATTGTTGGTTCATTTTTAAAAAACAGAAAAACAAGAAAAAATTTTATTTCTTTAGATTTTCTTTTTAACAGAAAATATCTTTCTTCTTCTGACTTTTATACAACACTCTTAAAATCTGGTACTTTTGGCTATCATCAATATCTTTTACCGGTAAGTTTTAATATTCCTGCAATGATTTTTTCTTCCGAAAACAAAAATTTTATAAAAGACAATTACACAATTTCGTTGGAAGAATTAAAAGAAACTGGCGCAGAATTTAACAAAACAAATAAAAAAGGAAGTTATACAGCCATTGGTTTTGCGCCTTTAAGCAGTTCAGATTTTCTTTATACAACGACACAACTTCTCGGCACAAACTTTAAGGAAGACAAGAAAAAAACTTTTACGTACGACAAAAATCAACTTACCGAATCTATTGAATACTTAAAAAATTGGATTAATACAGAAAATACTTCTGTTCAAACAGAAAGCGATTTTGTTTACAAATATCTTTCGGAAACGCCAGACAAACAAGTTACTTCGGGAAGAACGCTTTTTTCTTTTATAACTTCGGACAAACTTTTTTCTATGAGCGAAGTTCAACTTTCTAAAATTGATTTTCGTTGGCTAAACAATAATAATTTAATTCCAATAGAAGATTCGCTAATTTATATGGGAATTGCAAAAAAAACGAAAAAAGCGGCTCTTGCGGCAGACTTTATATCTTGGTTTTTTGACTCAGAAACGCAGCATTTATTAATAGAAAGAAAATTTAAATCTAACCTTGATACAGTTCAATTTGGAATTGCCGGCGGATTTTCTTCGCTAAAAGATGTAAACGAGCATATTCTTCCGGTTTACTATCCAGCAATGCTTACAAACATTCCACAAGCGGGAACTTTTACAATTTCGGACAGAAAACCTGCAAAATGGAACGAAATAAAATCAAAAGTAATTCTTCCGTATTTAGAAGACGCTGTTCGCGCAGAAGACGCAAATAGCGTACAATCAATGGAAGAACGCTATTCCGACTTAAAAAAATTAGGAATGTAGTTTTTTTCGTGTCATT
>CAZJOU010000033.1:11811-14084 GCA_964547685.1 uncultured Treponema sp.
TTCGCAAAAATTATTTTAATGCGCCATTCTTTATATTTTGCTTAATTATTTTGTCTGTTAGTTCAAAAAGTTTTTCTGAACCTGGCTTTGTAGAATTTTGCCTTCCATAAACTTGTTCGCTAGAAACATTGTGTTCTTTCCAATCGCCACCACCATTAGAATTGTTTAACATTAATGGCTGAAGATTATCCATTGCGCGAACAAATTTTGCCTCGGCAGTTTCGCTTGCTTCAAATTCGTCAAAAATTGCTAACAATTCTTTTTTTTGCTCTTCTGGCAAAATCGAAAAAATTCGTTTCTTTGCTTTGTTTTCGCGCTCTTTCTGAGTTTTTTTTCCTTCCGAATCGTAAGCGTAAGTGTCGCCCGCATCAATTTCTACAATATCGTGAATTAAACACATAATCATAACGCGAGCAATATCAATTTTTTTATTTGAATATTCTTGCAAAACGTAAGCCATAACCGCCATGTGCCAAGCATGCTCAGCATCATTTTCTTTTCTTCCATGATTAGAAAGACTTGTTTGTCTAAAAACAGATTTTTCTTTATCAATTTCTAGCAAAAAATCCATTTGCTTTTTTAATCGCTCGTCAAGTTCAAAATTAAAGTTATTCATTTTATTCTTCCGCATAAATTGGTTCAAAATCTTCTGCCGGATGCCCACAAAGCGGACATTCAAAATCTGTTGGTAATTCAGGTTCCATATATTCATAACCGCAAATTTTACATCGCCAACCAATAATCTTTTTTTCCTTATTAATTGACTGTTTCGGTTTTACTTTATTTTGATAATCTGCATAAGTTAAAGGCGGATTTTTACTTAAAATTTTTGCATCTTGAACTTCTGCAACAAAAAGCGTATGAGTTCCCAAATCTTGCTTAAAAATAACTTTACATTGCAACAAAGAACAAACAGAATTTTCTATGTAAGGAGAACCATTTTCATCTTTTTTATATGGAAAATCTTTAAACTTGTTAACATTTTTTCCACTTTGAAAACCAAAATGTTTTATAAGATCAAAAGTGCAAGAATTATCTAAAACCGAAATGCTAAAAACGTCGGATTCTTTTATGTAATTGCAAGTTAGATTTTGATTTAGAACAGAAATTGCAATGCGCGTGGGTTCGTTTGCAACTTGAATGCAAGTATTTGTAACGCAAGCATTTATTTTTTCGTCCACATTTTTTGAACCAAGAATAAAAACTCCGTAAGAAATATTATACATTGCTTTGTTATCCATAAAAATCTCCATATTTTTATTATACAAATATTATTGCACAGATTGCAAAAAAACGTAAAAATAATTTAATAGTTTTTAATTAATTAAAGAGTCGACATTTGACCTAATAAGAAGTTTTTTATGTTCAGTATTTTTTCTGCTGTTTTTACAGATCCGCATTTTTTAAGCGCGTTTTTTCAAACTGTAATTATTATTTTTATTGGCTTTTTGTTTATGCGCAAAGGTTACGTAAACGAAGCCGGAGAAAAAACAGTTTCCGCTCTTATTTGGAAGCTTGCCGTTCCTTGCTTTGCGTTTAACGCATTTATGCAAGATTTTGAATGGGAAAGTTTTAAAGCAAGCATTGTAGAATTTTTCCTTGCAATTTTTTTCTACGTTCTTTTAATAGCAATTGGAAAATCTTTATTTCTAAAAAAAGGAAACAAAGTTTCTACAGTAAGCGCACTTTTTATGGCAATTGGGCAAACAACATTGTTTAGTATGCCAATTTTGCAATCTGTTTACGAAAATCAAGAAGAAGTTATGCTTTGCATAAGCACAATAAGCATAGTTTTTAGAATTTTCGTTTATATAATTGGACTTTCTATTATTAGCGGACAAAAGATTTCTTTTTCAAATTTAGGACCTTCGCTTTGCAAAGTTTTTTTAACTCCAGTTATGATTGGAATGTTTTTAGGACTTTTCGTTTTTCTTACGCAAAATATTATGCCACAAATTTTTATTGAAGAAAAAGCTTATTCTATTCTTAGAATAGATAAATCTTTACCAATCCTTTACGTAACAATTCGTTCTATTAGTAATTTAGTTTCGCCACTTTGTATGTTTATGATTGGAATGAGCATTGGAAAAGCAAAACTTTCTGAAAGTCTTTCGGATTCTTTTGCTTGGATAATTGCACTTTTACGAAACATAGCTGGACCAATTTTAGTTGCGCTTATTTGCCTTTTAATTCATAAAACAGGACTTTATCATTTTAACGAATATTCTTTAATGGCAATTTTAATTGGATTTAGCGCACCTGTAAGCGTTTCG
>CAZJOU010000034.1:0-14059 GCA_964547685.1 uncultured Treponema sp.
GTTTTTGCTTTCTGCTCTAGCGATTTCTTTTTTAAGCATTATTGCAATTTCTTGAGCGTCTCCATTTACAAAAGAGTTTGAAAAATAAATATTTACGTAAACATCTTTTGCCGCCGTGTAAGACGCTGAGCCACTTGAAACCGATGTTTGATTTGAACTTGCGTTGTAGTCGTTTGCATTAGAACTTGTATCAACTTGAAAATCAGATGTTTGAGTATACGCTGATTTTGAAAGTCCCATTAAGTCCGCAAGTGATGTAAAAGTAAAATGAGGCCCCCAGTCCCAATAAAAACCAGTTGGTAATTTTATAAAACTAAAAACGTCTACAATGCCATTCCATATTTTTATAAAGAAGTTTGCAAAACTCGAAATAAGCGGAGCAAGTGCATTTATTACCATTGCAACCACGTTATAAACATTTTGTATTAAAACCGCAAACATCTTTAACGGAATTAAAAGCAAGTTCAAGAATTTAACAAGAATTGAAATAATAGGACTTAATGCACTAAAAATATCTGCAATTAAATTCCAAAGCATTGCTACAGTGTCAAACATTGGACTAAAAATTTGAACCACTTGTAAGGCAATAGATATCGCTTGTCCGAGAATTATTCCTATATCTGCTATAACGTCTACGAATGGTTGCAAAATAATATCAAGGTTAACATTTTTTGCGATAAGTTCCGCCGTTACGTTTGCAACTGTCGATAAACAATTTATTAAATACGAAAAGTTTTGAGAAACACTCTGTAACGCTGAGCTTAAACTACCTACAAATTGAACTAAAATGCCTATATAATCACCCGTTACAAGATTTGTTATTACACTTCCAAGTTCGCCCGCACTTTGCACCATATCTTTAAACGATGATTTTTCTGTTTTACCAGTCGGATTTGTTGATGTTGGATTTTCCTCATTTTCAGTAAGACTTGCTTGCGTTGAAATTTTGGTACTCGCTAAACCTTGACTTAATGCTTTTTGTAAATCTTCAGGCAAATCGCGATTTAAAATATCTGATAAATCGCTAGTTAAATCTTTTGTTATATCACTATAATTCTCTAAATATTCATCGTTAAGTTTTGATTGAATGTTACTTGCTTTAGTTGCTTTCTCTGCAGTCTTTTTAAATTGGTTGTTAATATCTTTTATTGCGTCTTCTATTGTTGTATATTTTTCGGGCTTTAAATCAAAATTAACTTTTTCAATTCCAAAAAAGCCCGCAATTTTTGGGTGCTTTTCAACAAATCCATTTATCGCATTTTGAATTCCGCTTTCTATTTTTAGTACAACTTTATTATAAAAAAGATTGCCAAGATTTCCAAAAGTAAGGTCAAAAAACTTTGTTAAAACAGTGCCGATTGATTTTATCGCCTCCCAAACTACTGGAAGCCACTCTGCTAAACTTCCAAATAAGAACTTGCCTAAATCTGGAATTGTTTCAAAAAATCTTATTATAATTTGACCTACGCCACTTAAAGAACGCCCAATTAAGTCTGGTAGATTTAAAATAAAATTGATTATTTGATTTCTATGTTCTTCAATGAATGAAGTAATTTCTTGCAATTTTGGCAAAAGTAACGCTTGCCCCTCGAACTTTAACGCTTGAACTACACCACCGATTGAACTTTGCAAATCTGAAAACTGATTTTTGATTTGCGAATTTCTACCTTCAAAAGTCTCTGATAAACTTGTTCTAAATCCGTCGTATTTAGTTTTCATTGCGTCAACTGCACCACCTGCCTTTAATTGCTCGGCTGTAAGATTTGCAAGTTCTGGATTTAATTTTTTTAATTGTGATATGTTTCCTGTATAACTTTCGCTTAAAGTTTTAACTGCTTGATCAAGTGGCATTATGCCCGCACTCGACATTTCAGTCGCCGCGTCCATTACTTTTATAATTTGTTCTTCATTCAAGCCCATTTGACTTGCTAAACTTGCCGCGTTGTTTAATGTGTCGCCGTCAATCAGATTGTTTAATGAAAAACTATTCATTGCGTTTCTTATGTTTTGAATTGATTTTGTTGTTAATTGTGAGTTATTCAAAAACGCTTTATTTGCAAGAGTTGCCGCTTTGTTTTGTGCGTTAAAACTTTCTGTAGTATTGTTTAGGAATTTAGCCGCCATTTGAACGCCTTGCACAATAAAGGACGCTTTAAACTCTTTTACTACATCATTAAGTTTTTTTGCTGGCTCATTTAATTGTTTTAATTTGTTTTTAAGTTTATCAAGTGGCGATGTGTCTGCCTTTCCTGAAACTTTATAACTTGCAGTTGCACCCATTTTTTTTATTTCCTCTTTATCTAATAGTCAAAAAAAAAATCCTTATCATTTCGATAAGGATTTAATTTAACGATGTTTTATTTTATTAAATGAGTTTTGCATTTCTTGATTTAGTTTTTCTCTGTAAAGTCCTCGGATTGTTTCTAAAACTTCATAAGTCTTAATTCCTAAATCTGCGACACTTTCACCAAGAGGGCAAAATTGCCAATTTCCATAGCGTGAATCAAGTGCAAAAAAAGCAATTTGCGTAAAGAATTCCCATTTTTTCCAATCATCTTTTAACTCATCATCATTGCTAGGATTTCCGCCACTCATTAAGATTTTAATGCAATCCCTAAGGCTTTGCTTTTCCGCCCTCGTCAACGCGAAAGGGAATCGACGTCAACCATTCATTTATTACGCGACTTGCTAAACTTGCCGACGGCTCGATAACATTCCAAATCTGAATTCCAGTTGCTTTATTTCCGTCATCATCTTCAAGATTTGAATCAACAATGCAAATAGGAAATAATTTTCTTGCAACTTCTACATTGTTTTGTGCGTCCTCTGAAAACTTTTTGAACTCAATTAAAGTAGGCTCGCGAAGTTCTACCCAAACATCATCATCAAGTTTAATTTTTGTTTTAAAAATAAACTTTTTGCTTGCGTCTGATAATTTCATCATTTATTTTTTTTCTCCTTAAAAAAAATTATTCGCTTAAATATTTTTCAGATTTTGCGTTTGTGAGTTCAATAACAACATAATCATTTGTTAAATCGTCAATCGCTGAAACAGTAAGATTTGTTTTCATTGTTTCCGCACCTGTTGCTGTAGGCGTTGCCATTTCTGTAATTTGTGCTTTTGGAATTGAGAAAACAAGTGAATTATTATCATCATCTTTAAACTCAATTTTGATTGAAACAATCGCGTCTGTTTTAAACTTTTGATTTCTGATTTGCTCTGTGGCAGTTGTATATAACGCTTCAAATTGTGCAGTAATTTCACGCGTTCCACATTCCATTTCTTTGCAATACAAACCTGTATCAGTTGTAAAAACCGAACTATCAAGATTGTTGTTATAATCAAATTGAATTGAAGTTATGTCTGCGATTTTTGCACTGTCCATTGAAACGCTTGCTTGATGAAACTTGAACGCTTTTTCACTCTCTGGCTTTAAGTTATCTTTTAAAGTTCCGTTTTGTTCTTCGTTTTTTCCTACTACAGACAATGTTAAACTTAATCTGTCTTCGGCTGCCGCACTAAATGAAACAGAGTTAAACTTTGTGCCTGTGTAAACTTGCGTATCAATTCCGCGATTTACAGTAAAACTAAAACTAGGTAAACTGTCGCTTTCTTTGTTGCCGATTGCCTTGAACGTGTGTTTGTATTTTTGGTTTTCGTCTGCCTCGCTTGCAACTTCCTCAGTTCCTAAAAGTCCGCCTAAAATAAAACCTACAGATGTCGGCTTTGCTAAAGTTGAAATATCGCCCTCCGTGTGCAAACTCATTGTTTCAACCATTGCTTTACCTACGCCACCAGTCAATAAGCCTTCTTCTGTTTTGTTTGCTGAGTACGCTAAACTCTCCGAACTTACTGCAATTCTTTGAGTAGGCTCTGCCTTTTCTCCGAATTTTGTTTCTTGTGCAAATTCTACAACTACGCTATTTCCATTAACCATATTTTCCACCTTTTTTTTAAGATATGTTTTTCTTATTCTAATAGTCTTTAATAATCTTCTAGTTCAAGATTTAAAGTTATTTGTGAAATTTTAATACCTTTATCACCTTGCACCGCGTCATAATTATTGATTTCTGTAATTGTGCCAAAATCAACAATTCCACATAAAGAACGCTCTGAGTAAAAAAATGAATAAAACTTTGAAACATAATTCATTAAGTTTTTTTTCAACGTTGCACTTGTTCCATTTCTTGCAACAAAATATAAATCTAAACTAAGATTTGCTTTCATTGATTCGTTTGATAACTCTTCAAAATTGTACGAATCAAAATCAAAAAAAATTGTAAAACTGTTTTTGTATTTGTCTAAGTCCAAATAATCAGAAACAAAACTAGGTTTACTAAGTTCTTTATCTTCCAAATATGCACTAAAGTTTTCTTTAATGTAATTTTCAATTTTTTGCTGAAGTTCAAAAAAATCCATTTTTTATTTTGCTCCTTATTTTTCCCAGTACTTTTGTAAAATTCTTTGTAATTCTTTTTCTTGAATTGGTATGTTTTTAGAAGTTTGCCAATACTCATCGCCCGCGGGCTCTAAAAATGGACGTGGCGGAATTGTTACGCTTTTCACTTTTTTCCATTCGCCATTTACCTTAAATGTTAAATATTTGCTTTTTTTTGCGTTTATTGTTACGCCTTTTTCTAGCCAATTTGCATAATATGAATTATTCAAAATCCAAGTTGTCGCTTCATATTTTCTTGATTTTACATTTTTGAATGATTTTAAAATTGGTTGTGCGTTTTTGCCCGCGTTGTTTGTTGCACTCGCATTTGTAAGTGTGTATTTATTATGATTGTTTACATTGAATTGACTTTTAAATCTTGCCTTTGCTGATTTTATTACTTGCTGATTAACTTTTTTTTGAAGTCTTACAAGAATGTTAGGAAGTTTTAATTTTGTGTCTTTAATCGCGTTTTCAACTTCTTTTGAATCAATCGTAATAAAATTTGAACTCATAAAAAAACCTAAAAAAGAATTTTATAATGCGACAATGGAAGTAAGTATTTATCAAAATTTGTATAATTCTGAAAAACTCTAGTTCCTGAATCTCCGAATGATTTACTTGTAATTCCAATATTTGAATCGCTTTCTGATTGCAATAATGTGGCAATTCTTAAAACTGTTAAAATAATCAGTTTTGGCATTTCCTCATCAGTAAAACCACCGACAAACTCAACATAAATATTTTTTTCACCTTTAGAGAAAAAACCTTTTTTCAAAATAATTCTGTCATCGTCAATAACTAAATTTTGTGTGTTAATCTCTTCGTTATCAACTTTAAGCATTTTTATTTCTGAAACATTTTTAACGCTAAGCCTTAAATCTGAAAATCCTAAACCGCTATAAAGTTTTGAATATTCTTTTTGTTCCACTGCATAACCTAAATAACTTTCTACGATATTTTGTGCAGTCATCAAAAATAATTCTTGCCCTTGCGTTTCATCAGAATAAACACCTGAATATTTTTGCAACTCTTCAACTTTACAAATCATTTTTTAATTCCTTTACTTAATAGTCTTAAAAAAAAAGCCACTACCTTAAAATAAAGTAGTGGCTCGCTGGTTGATTTTCTTTAAGAAAATTTTAGGACTATGAAAACCAATTTAAGATTTTACTAGGCTTCGCCTATAGTCAATTTAAAGAAGTCTGTTTCTACGATTGGTTTTCCCGCAATATATACACTTGCATCGTAAGTATGTGCAAGTGAACCTACTGTTGATTTTGGTACGATTTCAAGTTGGTTTGCAACTCCGATTCCGTAATTTCCTAAATCGCCACCTACGATTGTTGACGCTGGTACGTATGCAGACAAAACAATAGGTACGCCCTCGATGTTTCTGCCTTCGATGATTTGTTTAACCAAGATTTCATCTTTCTTTGTTGAACCGTCAACGATTGAAGAATAATCTTGTGGATTCATACAGATTGTTGCTCTGTCTGTTTTACTTGCGATTGTGAGTGCAAACTTTTGCAATGCACTCGGATTTAACGCAGTTGCTTTTACTTCGGTTGCTTTTACTGAAATTGAATCAAAACGATTTGTAACGCCCTCAAAAATACCTTTCAAAATTGTGCGTCTTACGCTTTCAGTTAAGATTTTTGTAAGTGCTGCTTCAAAATCAACTGCTGAAAGTTTTAATGTTTCATCAGAAACTTTAATTGATTTTGCAAAAGCCTTAGGCTGAATATCAACGCTTGCCAATCCTTCGCCTGTACTTGTAAAAGTTCCATCTTCTGCAACTGCTCCGAATTCGCCTATGCTTTTGTTCCAAACTGGGATTACATTGCTTGCACTTGCTCCAGTGTGAATTGAAAACTTGTTAAGCAAGTCGTCTTTGTTTTCAAGTGCAAAAACAAGTTCGCTTGCAACATTTACAGTTCCAGTAGAACCTAAAGTTACAGAACGTTTTTCTTTCATTGCATTTTGAATGTCTGCATAAAACTTTTCTTTTTCTGCTGATCGTGATTGTTTCATTGGAACGTTTGCAAGTGCTTTTTGTGCGTCAAGTTCCTTTTTTGCACTTCTGATTTCTGCAAGTTTTTCATTTGCTCTTTTAATTTGTTCGTCTAAAGTCATATTATTTTCCCCTTTTATTTTTTAAGTTATTCTGAAAGTTCTTTTTCAAGTTCTTTCATAAGCTCTTCAAGTTGTTTCTTTTTTTCTTCGTCTTTAACTTCATCTTTTTCTTGAACCTGAGAATCATCTGTTTGAGTGTCATCTGACTGCTCAAGTGATTTTTCTTGTTTCTGAGAATCTGATTCAGTTTCTTGACTTTTATTTTCATCAACAACTTTTTCTTGCTTTTCAGTTTTGTCTTCTTGCCGATTTTCTGCACCTTCTTCTTTTTCAGAAACTTTTGAAAGTGCGTTTGAAATTGTTTCAAGAAGTTGCTTAACTTCGTTTAAAGTCTCTGGATTAGTCAAATCCATTTCGTTATTTTCGATTGCTCTTTTTATCTTTTTCACGTCTTCTATGCTCCTTTCTCTAATAGTCTTAATTTCTGTTTCTGTATATGCTGGATTTATTACACAAAGAGAAATTGCAGTAAGTTTTGCACTTTTTAACGTGCAAACATTTTCTTTTTCTTCCCAATCGAACGGAAAAAACTCAAAACTTAAAGTATTACAGTCCCCGCGTTTGATTGTTGAATATGCTCGCATTGCAATTTCATTTTCTGAATCAAGTTTAAGCGTAAAGTGCAAACCATCGTCTTTATTCTCAAGTTGTAAAGTGTTTGATTTTGTATTTCCTAAAATCGCTAAATCATCGTGTGCATAATTACAATAAACTTCCGCTTTGTCTGCTAAAGTTTTTCTGAAAACGCTAGGCGATAAAATTTCATATTCACAATCTGAATATTCTAACTTCATTCTTTGCGATTTTACGTTATACGGAATTACACCGATAACTATTTTTTCATTTTCGTTTTCGCTTACGCTTGCGTTTCTTAGTAAAGTTCTAAGTTCTAATTTTCTTTTCATTTTTTTTTATCTCTTTACTTAATAGTCTTTATTGCATTAACTCGGAACCTAAACCTGTCGCCTCTGCGTTTTTTTGTGTGTCTGTCGGTTTTTCGATATTTTCAAATTCTACTTGTTTAAGTTTTGCACTTGCTCCGAGTGCGTTATCAAGTTCAGACAAAACAGGTAATAAATTGCTAGGTCTATAAGACAAATCGCCGTCTTGAATTGGCGGCAAGTTTTCCTTTGCTCTGATTTCGTTAATTGTCAAAAGTCCGTTGTTCATTTGTTTTACATAAGCGTCAATTTTACTTGATAAACTTGTTCTTAAAATTGAATTGAAATTGAACTTAAAATAATATTTAGTTCTATCATCGGCCTTAAACAATTTTTGAAAACTTTCCTCTAGTTGTTGAACGATTGGAGCAACTGCGTTTGTTGTGTAAAGCGTTGTAAGTTTTTCTAAATCAGAGGCTCCGTCGCCTGTTAAAATTTCAAGTGGAACGCCAAAAATCAAACTTAAAACTTTTAGTTGATAATTTTTATTGTCGGTTAATTCGCTTGATTGATTGTTGCTTGTTCCTGTGTCGATTGTTTCAAACTTTACTTTGTTTGTTTTTACTACTGGCTTGCCCGCGTTTTCAGTGCCTCCATAATTTTGAATATATCGCTCGCGGATTTGTCGCATTTCTTCTTCGGTTGCATTTGGATAAGCGTCCGACAAATCGACTACTAATCTTTTACCTAAAGAGTTTTCTAGTGAATTGATTGTGTATTTTTCAAGTGAATTTGCAGTGTCAAAACTTTCTTTACAAACTTCAAAAATGCTTTTGCCTTTTAATCCGTTGTATCCAAAACGTGAACAAATTTGCAAAACTTTGTCTGCTCTGTAAACTCGCCCATAGTATGAATAAACTTTTTGATTTGTTTCGTCTCGATTTACAAACATTGATTTAGGGTCAAGCCTAAAAAGATTTGTAACATCTCCGCTTACATCTCTGTACAAATAAATGTAAGCATTGCCACTTGTATATAAATCAGACACAATTTGATAAATAAATTGAAAGTGCGTTTCTTCGATATTTGGATTGTGCATAACATCAACTAAAGAATGATTTTTTACTTTAGCGTCTGTGGAACTTCGATAAACTCCAAAACTTAACCCCGCAATGCTTGACGCTATTCTGTCTATACAAGAAAACGCTACTGAATTATCTTCAATAACGCGATTGTAAGAAACAAAAGTATCTTTTAAGAACTGTGGTTTTGCTTTTTGATTTTTGTTATATCGTCTAAAAATCTTTTGAAAAAATCCCATTTTTTTTTATTCCTTTTCTTAATAGTCTTTAAAAAACCTAAAATGAATTTAGCACCTCTTCAAAACTTAATTTTTTAGGTTTATTGTTTTGATAATTGAAACATCTGTTTAATGCCATTATTGAAGTTATTACGCTATCAATTCTTGCGTGTGCTCCGTTGTAAATTTTAAGTGGTTTGTAATTTCCGTTTGTGTCAGGTTTTATGCAAGCGTTTGAAAGACAATATTTTGCAACTTTATTTGAATCTACAAGTTTTTTTTCTAGTGCCAATCTTTCAAATAATTTTGTTGGCTCTGAAAAGTTTTTTATTGATTGGTCAGTGTCTATAAATGTAATATTTGGCAATAAGTCATTTAAGCGATTTATTATAAGCCTTGAGTTCCACCTATCAAAACTACATTCAACAATGTTATATTTTTGTGCGTCTTGCAAAAAATCTTCAATGAGTTTTTCATAATCTACAGTTGCTCCGTCTGTTACACAAACTAAACCTTCTTGAATCCATTGAGTGTAGTTTATACTATCTTGCTCGGTTTTCTTTTTGACTTGTTCGCTCGGAATGTAAAAACGATGTTTAAAATAATATTTTCCATTCTTAAAAAAGCAAATTGTATAAACTGTTAAATCTTGCGTTTGCGACAAATCAAGTCCTGCAAAACACAATTCACCTTGAAACTTTCCAAAATCAATTTGTTCATTTTGCAAAACTTCCGCATCAAGCCAATTTGATAATCCTTGAGTGTTCCAAATTCCTAAAGTTTTTGATTTATAATCTGTTTGATGACTCGGCGTCAAAAGTGCGTCATTCAAATCAGAAATTAAAACATCTTTTTTTAAAAATGCTCCAAGTGCGGGGTTTGCTTTTTGTAAAACTTCTGAACTTCGCCAATCATCTTTTTTGTCGACTTCATACAAAACACTAAAATAACTGTCATCATTCAATGCTCCGTCTAAAATATTTCTTGATTTTAGAACTTCGTTATAACAAGGTGAGTTTGTATTATTTCCCGCGGACGTGATTATGCAAACAGTGCCATTTAATCTTGCTCTCGCTCCATATCTAAAAGCAGTTATTACTTTATCATTATCGTAATTATGAAATTCATCGACTACAGAAAAACTATTTTTGTAAGAATCAAGGGCAGTTGTATCTGCACTAAAAAAAGTAATTCGTGAGTTTTTATAAGTGATTGCTTTTGAGTAACAATCCATTGCGTTTTTTAATTCTTGCGTTTCTTCGATGATATGCGACAACTCAATAAATGATTTATTTGCTTGATCTAAACTCGACGCTACAAAATAACTTTCTGCTGAATTTGTTGTTATGCAATCGTACAAAATGAACGGAAATAATAGCGATGTAGTTTTTGAATTTTTTCTTGCAATTTCTATAAAGCAAGTTCTAAATCTTCTACGCTCTTTATTGTCTTTATAACGCCACCCCCAAACATTCGCATAAATCCATTTTTGGAATGGCAATAATTTTAGTTTTCCGTTGATATCAGGAATGTTTAACTCTTCTGCAAAATCAATTACATCATCAACTTCTTGCCAATCCATAAAATAAGGATATCCGTTTTCTTTTGATTTTCTCAAATCATCTTCAAAACGTTTTATTGCTTTTTTGGTATATTCGCCCGCAAGTATTTTTGAAGTTTTTATATCTTTGCAATAATTCAAAATTTCTTGTTTATGATTCATTGTGCATTGCCTTTGAAATTGCTGATTTATTTTCTGTTTGTTTGTGCTGAATGTCTAAAACGTCAAGCGTTAATTTTGCTCTTGCCGTTGGACTTATATAATATTTTGAACTTAAACTTGAAAATGTTTTTAATAATCTTTGTGAAATATCTGTAAGTTCTTTATACAAAATAAAATTTTCTTTGATGTCTGTTTTTTTTAATTCTTCTACAACATCGTAATATTGTTGTAAAACTTCATACATTGCATTTAATTCAGGTAAATCAAAATCTGCAAGTAAACCTAATTCAACTAATTTTTTTGTGTGTGATTTGTAAAACTCAATAAGATTTTTGTTTGTTAAGTTTTTAGGGACTTGTATTTGTGAGTTTTTATTTAATGCGACAAGTTCAGACATCTCATTTTCAATTTGTTCTTGCTCGCTTTGTCTGTCTTTTCTGTATGTGCCTTTTAGTTTTTTTTCCGCAACTGATAATCTTCTTCTGCCCGAATTTTTATTTCCTGCCATTAAATTTTAATTCCTTTTATTTAATAGTCTGAAAATTGATTTTTTGCCATTTTAAAACTTCGAGTTGGCGGGGTGATATAACATATTTTTTAGATTTTTTGCAAATAGGGGTAGTGGGTATTTTATTTTTATGATTTTAACTTAGAATTATTTTGTTATCTGAACTGTTAAAATCATTCCGCTTACAAAACCTAAAATTAAACCTACACTTGAACCAATTACTAAACCTTTAATCAAGTTTTTGTTTTCTAACTTCTTGTAAGATTTCTCTAATTCGTTCTGTGTTTGAATTAAGTTTTGCTGAATTGCTTTCAATTCCGTTAATTGTTTCTGCTGTTCTTCTATTATTTTCTTGTTCTCGTTGTTTAAGTTCTCGATTTCTTGCAACTGACTTTCTGTTATTATGAATGATTGCTCCGCCGATAATCGTTGCGATGATACCACTAAAAATAGCGATAAAATAACCACCAACTTTTTTAAACCAAGTTTTAATTTTTTCATTCAAGTTTTTATTTCCTCCGCTCTTTAATTTCAAGTGAAGTCTTAAACCTATGGCAAGTTTTACAAAGTGTTTGTAAGTTCTCAGAATTAAAAAATAACTCTTCATTTCCTCGAGGTGCTAATATATGGTCAACTGTTAAATCTGTAATTGCTCCACACATAACGCAATAATTATAATTTTCAAGGTGCGATTTTCTAAGTTTTTGCCACCTTGAACTATTGTACAATGTTTCATTTCTGCGGATTGCTTTTGAAAATGGTTTAGGTGCAATAAAATGTTTTTCACAATATGATTTACCTTCAAGTGCGTAATTATTGCAACCGCTGAATTTACAAAGTTTTTTTATCATTTCATTCTAATAGTCTGACTATTTAAAAGAGGTGATAAAATGGAATTACAAACTGTTTGCGAGAAAATCGGCCAAAATGGTTGCCTTTTACTTTGTGATTGTTACATTGCACATATAAATCCAATCGAGGCAATTTCTAAATTCAATGAACTTTTAGAAGCAAGAATTATCAGAAAAGATTGTTATATTTTAGATCACGAAAAACTTTTATATTTGCTTTCTGGACATCGTCTTAAATATATTAAAACTAACGTTGCTCCTGAAAATTGTTTATATATTTCAAATTGGATTTATGAAAAAAATAATCATTTTGTTGTTATGAAAAATAATCAGATTGTTTGGAACCCGCTAGATTATTCAACTTGCGTAAATAAAGGCAAACAAAATAATGATTTTCGTTATATCGAATTATAAATAAATTCTTCCCAGTGCTCGCCGTAATTGTCTATAAACTCATCAAGTGATAATTCATTTTGTTCTTCGTTTTTGTGTCCATAAAGAATTTTTAATTTTGCAAAGTGTGCATAACTTGACAATTTTTTTATCTTAAAATCTTTGCGTCTTAAATATGGCTCGATTAACCAAGTTGCACAATCGTGCGCTTTTTCTCTGATTTTTTCGTCTGACCAATTAAAGCCTTTTTGTTGCACATATTGCAAAAGTAAATGACAACAATATTTATATGCAACCTCATACATTTTATTTAATGTTTTTGGATTTTTTTCTGAAAGGTATTCTGATTGAAGTTTTTCAAATTCTTCATTGTGTTTTATGTATTCAGTTTTCATTCACTAAAAAGAATGTCTTAGAGAAAAAAATAGATTTTCCCTAAGACATAAAACGGATTAGTTGGAAGTCTCAAAATGAAACTGTATACAATTTTAGACAGTTAAAATAATTTGTCAAATATTTTCATAGGTTTTCATATTTTCTGCTACATTTTACTTTAATTGAAAAGATAAAACCTTTTTTGCTTCATTGATATCAACTAAAGTGCCATTTAAATATTTATGCAAAATGCTCCCAATTAAAGACTGATAGGGCAAGCCTTGATTTTTTGCCTCTTCTTTTAAACGTGAAATATCGTTGTTTTCTAATCGCATTGTTATCATTTTTTTATTTTCAATTTCTTTCATAGTGTTTCTTGCCGCCTCTCTTAAACTTTCGCCTACCCATTTTGGAGCGGGTTTAAATTCTTCTAAATGGTCTTCTATCCATTGCTCTTCTTCGTCTAAAACTAAATTATCAAAAACTTTATCACTCATATTTACACCTTTCCTTTGTATTTTCTTGATTGATAGATTGTTTTTAAAAACCAACCCCCATTTTCCATAATTACGAATGGAACTACGCACGGATAATCATTTATTTTTACAACTGTAATAAATTGATTTTCGTGAGTAGGATTTATAATTGGCTCTGTATATCTTCCAGCGTCAATTTCTTCTACAACTTGTTCAAAACTTACGTTTCTTGTCTTTTTTAGAAGTTCATTTTTCTCTGTGTTCCATTCAATCTTCATAATTTAATATTATTACATTATAAATATTTTGTCAATAACTAATTTTATAAAAAAAATTAAATATTGACTATTAGTTATATGAACTACGGAATACCATATAAAGGCTCTAAAAACAAAATAGCAAAATTTGTTGTTGATAATTTGCCAAAAGCAAAAAACTTTTATGATTTGTTCGCTGGTGGTTGTGCTATTACGCATTGTGCAATGCTAAGCGGAAAATATCAAAATTATTTCGCGAATGACATTTGGACTGCTCCAAAACTTTTTTTTGACGCGATTAACGGAAAATATGCGAACGAAACACGCTGGGTTAGCCGTGAAGAATTTTTTGAAAAAAGATTAAGCGATCCATATATTCAGTTTTGCTGGTCATTTGGAAATGGAGGGCAGAATTATATGTACTCAAAAGAAATTGAAAATTGGAAAAAAGCGTTACATTATGCGATTGTTTTTCGTGATTATTCTTTGATTGATGAATATAATACAAAATTAAAAAACATAATTGACGCTCCCACAATTCACGAACGCCGATTAAACTGTAGAAAAGATTACGGAATGTTATATAAAATAATTCCTAGTGCAACTTTACTTAAAGATTTGCCATATAAATACACTCCAAAATGCAAGCCGACAAACACAGGCGCGACATATAAAGACATCTACGATTTTCTGAAAATAAAGACTAAAGACAAAAGGCTT
>CAZJOU010000035.1:0-1938 GCA_964547685.1 uncultured Treponema sp.
TAAAATTAAAGCAAAGATTCTAAAAAATCATTTAGAAAAAGAATTCCTTTAGATGTAAGCGCATAAAAATGTTCTTTATTTACTATTTTTAAATGAGCAAACTTTTTTTTCTTCCATAAATTAAATTCATCTACAAATTTTTTAGGTAATTCGGAATTAAAACGCTTTTTATAGTCTTCTTCCGAAATTCCGCGCAAAGTTCTTAATCCCATCATAAAAAATTCAAAACTTTGAGTTTCTAAACTAAGTTCTTCTTTTTCTCCTGGCGCATTTTTTGCATTTGCATTTAAGGACGACCAAAAAGAAATATATTTTTGAATATCATTTGTATTTGTAAACCTAACGCCATTTTTGCCATAAAAAGTTCCAGTTGCTCCGGCACCGCAACCTTCGTAGTTTTTTAACTGCCAATAAACTAGATTATGCGCACATTCAAAGCCTTTTTTGCAAAAATTAGAAACTTCGTACTGAGCGTAACCTCTTTTTTTCAAAAAATTGCGTCCGTAAATCCAAAGCGAATCGGCTTTTTCAAAATCGTAGAAAAGTTTACCAGAAGAAAGACTTTTTCCTAAAGGAGTTGAATCTTCTATTGTTAGCGAATACATAGAAATATGATTTGGTTTATATTTTAAAAGATTTTTTAAAGTTTTATGAAAAGATTTTTTGCTTTCTTCTGGAAGAGCCGAAATTAAATCTGCAGAAAA
The DNA here is from genome assembly GCA_964547685.1 of uncultured Treponema sp. Lineage (GTDB taxonomy): Bacteria > Spirochaetota > Spirochaetia > Treponematales > Treponemataceae > Treponema_D. Next base: position 705 of record CAZJOU010000035.1, read on the forward strand.
AATGCCTTTCCAATTTTTTTTAATTATATCCAAAGCGAAAAAGACTTGTTTTAACGAACTTCTGCGACCAACAAATTTTAAAGAATTTTCGTTAAATGTTTGAATTCCAACGCTAAGTCTATTTATTCCCACTAAAGAAAAACTTTCTAAAAGTTCTTTTGTAATGTCATCTGGATTACATTCAATTGTAATTTCTTTAGGTTTTTCTGTAAAACCATTTGTAGCAGACGAAATTATTTTACAAATTTGATTTTTACTTAAAAGACTTGGAGTTCCACCGCCAATATAAATTGTATTAAACGCAGTAATTTCTTTTTCTATTTTTTTTATTTTAATTTCATTGCACAATGCGTTTACATATTCGTCTGGAACTGTTTTTTTTCCGCAAGAAATGCTAAAAAAATCGCAGTATGAACATTTAGAAACGCAAAATGGAATGTGAATGTACAAAGATGTTTCCACAATAAAAAATTAACTTACAAATGCTTAAAAATGAAATTTTATTTTATTAAACGGAAAATAAGAAAAAAGCGCGCCGGCTTTAATTTGCTTTTCTGAAACTGTTCCAAAAAGTCTTGAATCTACAGCAGAATTTCTATGGTCACCTAAAACAAAATATTCATCTTCGCCAAGTAAAATTTCGTCAAAAGAACCTTCTACGCCAATAGAAGAATCCCAAAGCGCAGGTGCCGCAGTTATAGAAACATTGTACGGATTTTTTACAAGTTCAAATTCTGTAAGAAAGTATGATTCGCCAGCAGGTTTTACGTAAACAACGTAGTCGCGCATATAAATAGAATCGCCAGGAAGTCCTACAATTCTGCGAATAATTTTATTGCTTCCCATATTTTTTCGACTAGAAATAATAGAAAATTGCTGAGCGGTAAAAAATCTTACAAAACAGTCGGCAATTTTTAAGGGAATAGAAGATTCATCTTTTAAGAGCGAATCGCAAAGTACAACGTCGCCACGATGAATATTTCTTTTTAGCGGAGAAAAAAGAATGCAAGTGTTTTCGCTTAAATCTGGTTCCATCGATTCTGAACAAGTTCTTACAGGGAAAAACAAAAAACTTATAATTAGATTTATTAAAACAAATATGCAAAGTACAAAAAATATAATAAAAATGACTTTCCGTTGAAATTCTTTTCTTACGGAATAAGACATTGCAAAAAGATTTTTATTCATAGAATAAAAAATAACACAAAGATAAATTCAGAGCAACTGGAAATTT
>CAZJOU010000035.1:2038-6649 GCA_964547685.1 uncultured Treponema sp.
AAATTTTTCATAATTGCAACTTATTAAATGATAAACTATAATTTAATTTATGGCTGAAGGACGAAAAATTATTGCAGAAAACAGAAAAGCTCGTTTTGACTACTTTATAGACGAAACTTATGAATGCGGAATTGAACTACAAGGAACAGAAGTTAAGTCTGTAAAAGCAGGCGCAGTATCTTTTCCAGATTCATTTGCAGAAATTATAAACGGTGAAATATTCGTAAAAAATTTTCATATTTCAGAATATTCGTATTCGTCAATTTTTAACCACAATCCAGATAGACCAAAAAAACTTCTTTTGCATAAAGAAGAAATTAAAAAAATAACTAGAAAAGTTGAACAAAAAGGTTACACGTTAATTCCACTTGATTTTTACTTAAAAAATGGACGTGTAAAAGTAACTCTTGGAGTTTGCCGAGGCAAAAAGCAATTTGACAAAAGAGCTACAATAAAAGAGCGCGATGTAAACAGAGATTTACAACGAGAATTTAGAAAGGGGCTTACAGGACAGTGAGAACATTAAAAACAAAGTTGTTTTTGATTGCCACAATTTTCTATTCTCTTTTTGTCTGCAATATTTGGGCGCAGAACATAACCGAAATTGACTTTTATGGAATTGCTTCTAAAGACGCAGAAAAAAATATGCTTTCTATGACAGAAGATTTGTTTTTAGCCCAACTTAAAGAACTTAGTTATACAATAGTAGATAAACGTTACGAAAATTTTTCATCTGATTATTTTTCTTCTTCTTATGATTTTTCCGCTTCTAATAAACAAGGAATTGCTGTTATTTATATGGTAATTAGCAAACTAGAAAGTGGAAAATGGCAAATGCAAACAAATTTTTTAGAATATAATTCTAAGAACCCTAAAAGCACAACTCAAGTTTATGATTCTTATTATAAAATTCTTATGGAATCTAAAACTTCGCTTTCTAAAAATCTTTCCGAACTTGTTTCAACTTCTACTTCTGTAACTACAACAAACAAATCTGTTTCTGAAAACAAACCATCTTTAACTTTAGATGATTTAGCTGGAAGTTGGTACGGCGAAAAATACATAAATAAGATTATAATAATGCGCGGCGGTCGTGGCTTTGTAATTTTTAAAAACGGTGCTTCTATGAATATTTTTGTAAAAATAGAAACTTCCGACAAAAATCAAGTTGTAAGCGTAATTCAAACAAGCGGAAACAATGCTTCTTACTTTCCAGAAATAGAGCGACAAAAAGCGTTAGAAGTTGCAATGAACGCAGAACCAATTTCTTGGAACTTTAGAGCATACGGAACAAATACATTAAAAGGAACTGTAAAAACGCTAACCGCAGATGCTAACGGAAACATTTCCGAAGGAACGCTACCTTCTGAATGGAAAAAAATTATTCAATAGAAATTGCGCCTTTTCGCACTACAATAATTTTTTCGTTTTCAATTTTTACAATAGTGGAAGGAACAGAAGTTTTAGAATCGCCTGCGTCTACTATTAGCGAAACATCATTTTCAAATTCGGCTTTTATTTCGTTTATTTTCGTAAGAACAGGAAATCCGCTTCTATTTACGCTTGTTGAATAAATTGGGCTTTTTGCGCCAATAATAATTTTTCTAAGCCATTCGTCGCCAGGACAGCGAACTGCAATAGTTTCGCTAGTATTTTTTTTATTGTGAACAATAATTGTTAGCGGACCAGGCCAATAAGAAAGCAATTTTTCTGGAATAAAATCATCTGTAATTAAAAAAATATCTTCTGGTTTTCCAATAAGTTCAATAAAAGGCTTAGTTTCTTCCCTTCCCTTTATTTTTCGTATTTTATCCGCAGTTTTTCCTTTAATTCCAGAAAATCCATAAACTGTATCTGTTGGTAAAATTAAAACTTTTTCTTCTTTTAAAAGTTCAACACATTTTTCTATAGAATCTTTATCAAATTTGCTGCACGTCATAAATTGGAATTCCTTTAATTAATGTTGATTTTTTATGTCCAAAAGAAATATTTCCATTATTTAAATCTACTAAGAAAATAAGAGTAAGCGTAAGAACAAAAAAAGCAAATCCGCAAACTTTGCAAGAAGTTTCCGAAATACATTTGTAACTTTTTTTTCTAAGAATTGTGCCAACATCGTAAAGAGTTGTCTGCGCTGGCTTTAGACCATTAACTTTTACAAGTTTTTCTCCGTCGGCAACATAATCTAATTTTCGCGCATAAGCGGCAATTACATCTTTGTCGCGAAGAAGAGCGGAATATTCCAAATTCAGCTCGTTGTTTATATTTTGAATAAGTTCTGTCTGGCGCGCAATCGCTTTTTTTTGTTCAACAAGTTGATTATAACTAAGCATTCCGTTATCGCCAGCAATAAAAGATAGAACAACATAAGCCAAAGTTCCAATAAAAATAGCGAACAAAACTTTAATTTTTTCCATATAAAAACAATCGGCTAAAATTTTTATTTTCTGAATAGAAAAAGTGTGATAAAATAAACAGAGGTTGTTTCAAAAGTCTCAAAATGTCATTGCCGTGCTTGACACGGCAATCTATATCTCTTGAATTTACAAAGATTTAAGATTATCGGGTCAAGCCCGATAATGACACACGGATTACTTTTGAAACTATCTCAACAATATGAACATTTCAAAATAATACTTTATTTTCAGACAGTTTATGCCGATAAATTATAGTAAGATTATCTGAAATAGAGAGGAACTTTTATGAGTGATTCAACAGAAAATACAAACAACCTTGACAGTTACGGAGTTTGGGTAAAACGTCCACCGCAAGATGCGCAAGACACAACAGAAGAAGATGCAGAAAATGCTCCAATAAGTTCTGACGAAGTTTCTATCGAAGAACCAGTAATTTCAGAAGATTTATCAGCTGATAGTATTCCAGACGACAATTCAACACTTTCTGATGAAGATCTTTCCAATATTACAAATGATATTTCTAACGATATTTCAGATGATTCTTTTACAGAACCAAAATTAAATGAAGAAGAACTTCCAGATATTGAATCTTTTGACACAGAAAATATCCCAGAAATAGACAATATTTCAGAGCCAAAGGCAGATACGCAAAAAGACGAAAGCTTACCAGAAATTCCAGAAAACACAGAAATTTCTGCTGACGATTTTTTAAGCGATTCTAATTCTTCTAGTTCAGATTCTAGTGGCGAGGATGGCGAAATTTCGCTTGACGATTTTATGGACGGCGGTTTTTCAGATCCAAATCCGGGTGCTTCGCCTTCTGTTGCTGATTTTTCTTCTGCCGATGACGGAGAAATTTCGCTTGATGACTTTTTTGACACAGATTCAAGTTCAAAATCGAAAGAAGACGATGTTGCAAACGATGAGCCTTTAGACATAGATCTTACATTTAATCAATCTCCAGAAAATGAAGTTCCTGTAGAAGATGCACCACAAGAAGATGACGATTCTATAGATACAACAGAAGATGATATGTTTGATAATATAGAAGCAAATAAAGAAGCAGAATCTGTTCCGCAAGAAAAGCCAGAATTTGATAAAGAAGCGTTTGAAAATTCTACAGAAGAACTTTCTCTTGATGATTTTGGTGTTGGCGAAAATAGCGATGATGCAACCGCAGTTGCCGCAGGGGCTGCAGTAAATTCTGTTGCAGAAAGTGAAGAAGTTGATCTTTCTGACTTTGGAATTGATAGCGATGCAGCCGAAACTCCTGTAAAACAGGACGTAAAAAGCGCAAAGAAAAACGACAAGGTTGATTACGACCTTGCAATAACGGACGATGATATGGTAGAAGAAGCTCCAAATGTAGAAGATGCAGGTCTTTCAGGCACAGAAAATTCTAACACAACAAAAGTAGATAGTTCTGTTCTTGATATGATTATGAAAGAACTTTCTGGTTTAAAGAATGAAATAACTTCTTTAAAGGGCGAATTTGAAGATTTAAAAAAGCAAGAAGAATCTAAACCTAGCCAAAATGAAGAACAAGAAGGTTTTCCCAGGCAAGTTGAACAAACTGAGCCAACAGTTGAACAATCTTCTAACGAAAGTGAACCAACTTTTGACGCAGTCGAACCAGCAGCAGATTCAACCGAACCTACTATTGAACAGCCAATAAGCGAAGAATCTACAGAAGCACCTGCTGATATTCCAACCGAAACAAAAGAAGAAAACACAGGTTTTTTCGACAATAGTGACGAAGACCAAACTATTGCGCTTTCTGGAGATGAACTTTCTAACATAATGAACACTGCCGATTTTACAGAAACAGAAAGTCCTACAGAAAACGATGAAGATATTGAAATTCCAGAAGAATTGCCGGAAGAATTTCAAACTAAAGACGAAAACACAGAATCTTCGGAAAGCGAAGAAAACGTTGAATCGCCACTAGGAAATATAGAAGATACTCCAATTGTAGAGGAAGAACCAGATTCTGGTCTTTCTATGGAAGTAAATGACGAAAACCTAGAAGAACCAAACTTAGACGCAGTAAACGAACAGCTTAACGAAGAAAACGCTTCTATTCCAAAAGTTGACGAACTTGCAGAGGACGAAGAAATAGAAAATAGCGAACTTACTTCCGAAGAAGACAAACCTCTTGACGATATTTTAGGCAATGCTAATTCTGAAGAAAACG